>JAIPFO010000091.1 GCA_021736565.1 Phycisphaerae bacterium
GAGGCCGTAACGGAACGCATCGGCAAATCGGGTGGAGCAGTTCCAGGAGGTATTGGCGGAATCGACCAGGCTCATAAACTTTCCAGCGGCCTGCTCATCTTCGGTGACAATGGCGTCGGTATGACCTGAGCCGTATTGATTGATGTGGTCAATCGCCTCGGTTACCCCCTCGACCACCTTGATCGAAAGGATCATGTCGTTATACTCGGTGGCCCAATCTTGTGGGGTTGCTGGTTTGCAGTCGATGATCGCCCGGGTTTTGTCATCACCCCGCAGTTCGACCCCCACCTTGTCATATTCCGCCTTGACCCGGGGCAGAAACTCACCAGCGATTTTCGCGTCAACCAGCAGGGTTTCCATGGCGTTACACACCGCGGCATACTGGCATTTGGAATCGAAGGCTACCGGCACCGCCTTGGCCAGGTCGGCTTTGGCATCGATATAGACATGGCAAATCCCATCGGCGTGGCCTAAAACGGGGATTCGTGTGTTGTCCATGATATATTTTACGAACGCGTTGGAGCCGCGCGGGATGATCAGGTCGATAGAGTCATCCAGATCGAGCATGGCGGTTACATCCTCACGGGTTTCCAGCAGGCCCAGCCATCCGTCGGGCAACCCCGCCTGTACACCGGCCCGGGCGATGATATCTGCCAGGGTCTTATTACTCCCGGCGGCTTCGGAGCCCCCTTTGAGCAAAATCGCATTACCGCTCTTGATCGCCAGGGCGGATATCTGTACCAGGGCATCCGGCCGGGATTCAAAGACGATTCCCAGTACGCCAATAGGGCAGCTGACCTGGCGAAGTTCGAGACCCTCATCCAGTTCAACCCCGTGAAGCACCCTCCCGGCGGGGTCGGGCAGGCGGATTACCGAGTGAATGCCGTCAATGACCTCCTGTAATTTTCCGGGATCAAACTTCAATCGCTTGATCAAAACCGGCGAAATGCCCTCATGACGGGCCTGGTCCATGTCCTGTTGGTTGGCCTTGACGATATCCTCCCGGGCGGCCGCTAACGCGTTAGCGACGGTCGCCAGGGCATTATTTCTGACCTCGGTCGATAGCGATGCCATGACCACCGAGGCCTGACGCGCTTTTCGGGCAATATCCTTAATCATGTATTTACTCCAGAGTCCTCAGGGGTGACACCCACGAGGGCAGCGACTTGTAAGTCGAATTTTTACTACTTAAAGGCGATATATGGCCTGAAAATCAACTTTCAGGTGAATCGCCATGTTGTCGTTGTGCATAAGCATTACCAGTTTAGGGTAAATTTCAAATAAAGGCTAATGATTTCGCAAAAAAGACGCCAGCGTCAAACGTCATTTTTGTGGTTAAAAATCGTCCTTTAAGATGCGGGGCGATTGAAAAACCATTTTTGCCCTTTTCATTTCCCTTTTGTTCGCTATAATATGAGGAAGCTGATACGTCAAAAGTTGATTTTTTGTGTTAGGGATCGACCTTTGAAATGTGCAAAAGAGGCTTGCAGTGAACTTAGGTTGCTGGGATCGAATGCTTTTGGGAGTTAATAAAGTAGTGAAAAAAAGAAGTTATCTTATTCGTCGCTGTCTGATGCTGCTGATTCTTGTCACGGTGCTGGTCTGTCTCTGCGACAGCCCGGTTCAGGCTCAAAGAAATAGAGAGCCCGATGTACCTAAAGCGGCAATCAGTGAAGAGGACCAATCCTGGTCGGGCTGGCCGTGGCTGGTCGGCGGGGTTCTGGTCGGCGGCACGATGGCTATCGGGTTAAAAAATGCCAAGCGCTCGCATCTCGATTGATCCGGCGGCCGTAAATCAGTTTTACAGTTTTTTACGTTAAATGTCATTTTTCGTCTTTAAAATGAGCCGTTAAGATACGGGAAACGGGCTCGGAATCCCGGCGTGCCGGGAATGACGCTGGCGTCTTTTTTATACATGGTATATGGAGATATCGCTATGAAGAATTTTCAAAAAGATAAATGGCTGGTGATATTGTTTTGTGTTAATTTATTGCTC
Organism: Phycisphaerae bacterium; assembly: GCA_021736565.1. Lineage (GTDB taxonomy): Bacteria > Planctomycetota > Phycisphaerae > Sedimentisphaerales > SM23-30 > JAIPFO01. Next base: position 1,997 of record JAIPFO010000091.1, read on the forward strand.
ATTACCGGAATGGTCTTTCAATTTGTCGGCTTACCCCAGGCGCAGGCCCAGGTTCAGGATCATAATTATATCCTGATACCCGGCAATCTGAACATGGGCAAGCAGATCGTCTGGCTGATCGATCTGCGAACCCATCAGCTGACCAGTTGTATGTACAATTTTGACAATCGGACGATTGATTTCGGGCAGATCATTGACCTGACCAATCAGTTTTAAGACGTTAACTTGAACCCATCGCCATGGTGAGGGATCCTCTGATGAATAACGATACGATCATTATCTCTAAAAATACTGTTCTGGCATTTCTGCTGTTGTCCGCTTTGTTTTTGAGCTGCACCTGGGCCCTGGTGGGCGGCATTACCGGCGGGCCGGTTGGCTCAACGGCACGGGCGGGCTATTATATTGTCACCTCCACCTCGTCGCCGAAACTGGCCCCCGACCTGCTGTGGGTGGCGAATATTGACACCCAGGTCCTGGCGGTCTACGGCACCAGCACCGATGGGGTGATCACGCCGCTGACGATGACGAATTTGAACGCCGCGTTCGAAATGAGACGGATGCCCAATGGGCGGATGCCGCTCAATGTCGTCCCACCTAAACCGTGATAAAAATAACGGTCAGATATTCACCGTGACAACAGCGTCCATTTTTACCCTGGTGTATTATTTCCATTGACTCATTCAGATATCATATCACAACTTTCCAGTTTGGGAAAAACGGTTTTTGACGGCGGCAGCATTGACGCCAGCGACGCCCTCTTTTTACTCGAACTTAAAGGCAATGCCCGTTACGATCTGTTCCACTGGGCGAATCGCATTCGCCTGGAACGGCTCGGGCCAAAGGTAACAACCTGTTCGATCATTTCCGGGCGGACGGGGAAATGCAGTGAAGATTGCCGGTTTTGCGCCCAGTCGGCCCATTTCAATACCGACGTCCAATCATCCGTGGCATCCGAAGCGGACATGATCCAGGCAGCGCGCCGTGCGATTGAAAACGGGGTCGATAATTTTGGCATCGTGACCAGCGGCAAACGTCTGACCGACGATGATATAAAAGAGCTGGCCCCGGTGATCGAGACGATCCAACAGGAAGGAAATATCAGCTGCTGCGGGTCGCTGGGGTGTATAAACCGGGAGCAGGCCGGCCGGCTTTATGAGCTGGGCATCCGTCACTACAACCACAACCTGGAGACGTCCCGCAGCTATTTTCCGAAAATCGTGACGACTCACACCTACGATGACCGGATCAATACCGTCAAGGCGGTGAAGGCGGCGGGCATGGAGATATGTTCCGGCGGTATTATCGGCATGGGCGAAACGCTTCAGGACCGGGTTGACCTGGCGGTGACCCTGCGCGAGCTGTCGGTCGATTGTGTCCCGATCAACTTCCTTAATCCTATTGCCGGGACGCCCCTGGCGGGCGCTGAACCTGTTTCGCCCCTCACCGCCTTGCAGACGATAGCCATGTTTCGGTTTGTCTTGCCGGATAAGCATATTAAGATCGCCGGCGGCCGGGAAAACTGTCTCCGCGATATGCAAAGCTGGATGTTCTACGCCGGGGCCAGCAGCACCATGATGGGGAACTATCTGACCACGACAGGTAGAGATATTCAACAAGACCAACAGATGTTGAAGGACCTGGAAGTTCTGTGAAGCATTGCCCCCTTGAAAATGGTTACATCAAAAGTCAATACGGCCGGGTAAAACGTTGAATCAAAGCCGGAGCCAACACTTCGCAATACTTTTGATGTTGGCGTTAAGCCTGGTTTGCGAAAACGATTATGGAAGACGAAAAACAGAAAGAATTAGAAAAAAGATGTTCGTGTCAAAAAGAGCGGACCGGAAAACATTGGCTCAAACGGATGGCGCGGTTTGTTGCGATGGTTTATCTGCTTCTGACCATTGGGGGTTGTTTGTTTTATAATCAGATGATATTTCCCGGGCGACATTCCTATCGGGATGATTCGAGCATTGTTAAGATTCAAACGGGGGACGGTGACCGCCTTTCAGCCCGTTATCTGCACGACCCGAATGCTGAATTTACGATCTTGTTCAGCCACGGTAACGCGGAGGACCTGGGGGATATGCAGGCATTTATGAGGAAATTGCACCGGTTGGGTTTTTCTGTTCTGGCCTGGGATTATCGCGGCTATGGCACCAGCAGCGGTTCGACCACGGTTGCCAATACCTGTGATGATATTGAGAAAATCTACGACTATATGACCAACGATTTGAATGTGCCGCCTGATAAAATTATCGCCATGGGCCGGTCGGTGGGCGGTGGGCCGACAACCCACCTGGCGGCCGGAAAGCCATTGGCCGGCGTGATCCTGGAGAGTACGTTTGTCTCGGCGTTCCGGGTGGTCACGCGAATTCCTCTGATCCCGTTTGATAAATTTAAAAATATCGATTTGATCGAAGAGGTGCATTGCCCGATCCTGATCATTCATGGCCGGGAGGATACCATCATACCGTTCTGGCATGGCCAAAAACTTTTTGACGCGGCCAACGAGCCGAAGGATTGCTATTGGGTGGACGGGGCCGGGCATAACAACCTGCAGTGGGTTGCGGGACCGGATTATTGGGACAGGATCAACCTGTTTGTTGAGGCGATCGGCAAGGAGCAGGCAGGCCACAGCCCGGGGGCGATGGGAACGATCAGGCTCGTCAATAAAAAAAATATGACACCGATGTCAAACTAAGATGCGGATCGCAAATAGAAATATCACGAGAATCGGTTTTGCCTTTCAACGTATCATCTGAAAGAGTCGCAAAGGGAAATGGTGTTCTTCCGCTTTGCGACTCTCGTTTTTGCGTAGATAAATACTTTAACTTTTCCGTGTCGATCAGGAAGGTTTGCCGGGTTTAGCGGCGGTTTCTTCTTCCGGGGCCTTGACGGTTCCCTTTTCGAAGTCCATGGGGGACGGTGACATGGCCAGGTTGTAGAAGGGGGACTCTGTGTTTTCCATGAGGTCACTCCATCGGATCATCTGGCCGGTGTAGGCACTGATCCGTCCCATGATCCCGGTCATGGTCGAGGTGCCGACGTTTTTGGCTTCGTTCAGCGGGTTGCCCCTGGCGATGCTGTCCAGCAGGTTGATATGTTCCTGAACGTAGGGGTTCTTTACATGAGGCTTCGGTGGCATTTTGTAGGGGGTCGCGAATTCTTCTTTACCCTGGCCGCTGCCGAATGTGCTGCCGGTGGTCCCGGTGAAGAATTCTGAGATACGTGGATAGGTGCCGTTGATCTGCCGGCACATGCTATGGACGTTGACGCCATCGCCGTAGTCATAATCAATACTGAAGAAGTCGTATTGGTTGCCGGTTTTTCGATGGACCCGGTCGCCGAAGCCCAGGGCCGTTTTAGGATATCTGTCCAGGAACCAGTTGGCTACATCGAGATTGTGCACATGCTGTTCGACGATATGATCGCCGGACATTTCGGTGAAGTTCACCCAATTGCGAACCAGGTAAGAGGCGTCATCTTCGCCCGGATGGCGTTCTCTGTACCACAGCGCCCCGCCACACCACCAGACCTTGGCATTTCGGATCGGGCCGATGGCGCCTTTGTTAATGGCGAAGTGAGTTTCCAGATAGCTGTTCTCGTGGCGGCGTTGGGTGCCGGCCACGACCGCCAGGCCTTTCTGGTTGGCCAGTTCGCCCACGTCAATGATCTTCCGGGCGCCGGGCGGGTCTACCGCCACGGGTTTTTCCATAAAGACATGTTTGCCCGCATTGATCGCCGCTTCAAAATGCACCGGTCGGAAGTTGGGCGGCGTGACCAGTAAGACGATATCGGCATCGGTGGCCATGACTTTTTTATACGCGGTGGGCCCGGCGAGACAGAGCTCTTTGGGAACTTTAAATTTTTCGGCAACTTTCGTGGCCTGACTCATGAAGAAATCGGCCAGGGCCACGATCTCGACCTTCATGTTCAGGTGCCTGGCGGCCTCATGGAAGTTTCCCAGGGCCCCTGTGCCCCGTCCGCCACAGCCCACCAGGGCGACTTTCACGTTGTCCATGCCCGCGGCAAACAGTTTTTCATGGCCGCCAAAGAGGGTTGCGGTAGAAACCACCGCGGAGGTCGTTTTGATAAATTCTCTGCGATTCATAGTGTCTCCTTTATTGACGCCCGGGCGTCACAAGAATTATTGAGGTCAATTTTCCGCATCTTAAAGACGGTTTTTAAATACGAAAATTGACTTTTAATGTAGTCAGAAAATTTGACAGTTGCGTCAAAATCAATATGGATGCGTATAAACGTTGATACAAGCCTGAAATCAATACGCCACAATACTTTTGACGCGGGCGTCATCAGGGGTTATGTTTTCAAAAGTTGTTTGCGTCCCGATAGGCGTTAATGAAAGCGATTTCACCTTCTTTGCCTTTTGTGCTGAACCCGTGTTCGCAGCACAGGACACCATCATATTTTTTGCTGTGCAGGTGCTTGAAGATATTTTTGTAATTGATCTCGCCGGTTCCGGGTTCATTTCGTCCGGGATTATCCCCGAGGTGGAAGGCGCCGATCTGGTCCCAGCAGCGATCAATGTTCGGGATCAGGTTGCCTTCGGTGATCTGCTGGTGATACAGATCGTTGACGATCTTACAGCCTGGATTGTTCACCGCCTGGCAGATCTGGTAGGCCTGGGGCATCCTGGTCAAAAACAGTCCCGGGTGATTATGCGGGTTGAGCGGTTCAAGGACAATGACCAGGCCGGCTTTTTGACAGGCCTCAGCGCAATATTTGAGATTTTCAATGACATTAGCGGTCTGGTAATCCCATTCCAGCCGCTGATCGTATCGGCCGGGAACGACCAGGACATGCCTGGCACCGATACGCTTGTGTGTTTCGATCCATCGGTCAGCTTCTTTTAGCATCCGGTCTTTGATTTCACCGGGGGGCAGGACAAAGCTTTCTTCCTTGAAATTCGCATAGCCCACATAGGGCCCCATGTCCATCTTGAAATCGTGCAGCATTGAGGCGATCTTTTCCTGCTGCGCGGGCTTTTTATTCATCAGGCCATTGCAGAAAATGGCCCGAAAACCCTGCTCGTGCATAAACCGGATCTGGTCGGTGTCATCCTGGCCGGCTAATTGTCTAAAACAGCCCAGCGAAGGGGCATATTTAAGCTTAAACGGCTTTTTTGTCCCAATATCCGCGTTGTCGTTATTTTGAGCCGTTACTGAACGAACTGCAGCCCCAAAAGCGACGCCAGTAGTGACGGTTGAGGTGATAAATTGACGACGATGCATGATAAAATCTCCTAATATAGGTGCATCAAAAATCAGTTTTAACGAGTAAAAAATCCAGGTTAGACAGCAGAATCATGGTATCAAAATACATATGACGCTGGGGTCATATGTTGCAGTCGGGAAAGAATGGCCCGAATGCGGAATGCGTGTAAAACGCTTTTTACCGCCTGTTTATTGCATTGGCATTACTTTTGTAATTGACTCCCGCGTTAAAAGTCGATTTTCGTATTCAAGATCAGCCCTTGATCTGCGGAAAATGAGTTCCAAAAATACATACGCCGCTGATATCATGAGTCGATTGTAATCGCTTTGATCGATTTGTACACAAAAAAAAACCAGTACAATCTTCTTGTACTGGTCTTTATGAAATTAGATCAAATTTTGACGCAACCATTGATTTAGATTCTCACGTCAAAAGTCGTTTTTCGACTTTAAAATCATCCTTTAAGATGTGGAAAAACAGGCTTCCAAAATATTTAGAACCTCAGCGTCCCTTTTGTGTTCGAAGATCACGAGGGGCTGATCTCAACGCCAAGGATCGTCACATCATCTCGCGGATGTAGCGACCCTTCTTCTTTTTCGATAATTTCCAGAAGTCTATTGCTCATTGATTCAATATCGTAATGGGCCAGGTCTTCAAATTCTTTACGAAACTTCATCGGCTTGTCCGGCCCCTCGTTCTCAAATGCCAGTTCCACGCCATCGGAAAACATTAATATCTTATCGCCACACTCAAGCTGGTGAGTCTGCGTCTTATACACCTGGTCGCCAAAGACGCCCAGCAGGGCACCGGAGGATTCCAGTTCGAACATCTCCAGGTTTTTGTCAAAACGGATCGGCATCGGGTGGCCACCGCTGGCCAGTCGCAGTTCCAGGGTCTTAAAGTTCAATATGCCATAGCAGCAGGTGGCAAACTGAAAGTCGCTGAGTCCCTGGCCGACCATATCCTCGTTTAATTGCCGCAAAACTTCACCCGGGTCGATCAGTTCATAGCTGTTTTTGAAGATCTTTTTCGTGACGATCGAGCGTTTGATAAACATGGTCAGCAGGGCCGCGGGCATACCATGTCCGACGGCATCGGCCACATACATGCCGATGTGGTCCTCATCCAGTCGCATAATATCATAAATATCGCCACTGACCCAGGTGGCGGGGCGGTAGATGGTCGAAAATTGAAAACCCGGCAAATCCGGCATTTGTTTGGGTAAAAAGTCCCGTTGCAAACGGGCCGCCATTTGCATTTCCTCATTTACCTGCTGGAAATGGCTGTTTAATGGTTGGCCCAAAGCGTGCAGGCGGTTAATCTCTCCGGTTAAATGCTTCAAGTGTTCTTGCATATCGCCCAGCATGGCCAAACGGCCGGTGATCATATCGGCAGACTCGAATCCGTCAGCGCGAAACGCGCCGTCTGATAGGATAGAAGGCGACTTCCCGGCCGTTTCAATGTCATGGGTGATCACCAGCAGATTGATCGCCATATCTTTTAACGCCTTGGTGAGTTTGCTGATCTCCGGGCCATACTTATCGGACTGCTCAAAGTCTTCCAGTGACAGCACCGCCAGGCGGATATCCACGTTTGTCTTGAGTTGACCTAAGGCTTCGTCGGGCCTGCAAATACACTGGTCATAGTCCAATTGCGTCAGTGCGCCGCGAAGCGAATCAGATAATTTACCGGGCGAACTGTCTGTTACGACTAAAACACAATTTTTATCGGACATTTAAGCTTATCCTTCCTGTTATTTTTATGCGGCAAAAGCAATAGGGCCCTCTTAGTGACAGTGACGCCAAAAGCCCGCTTATCGTATTAAAAAACTGACTCTTGTAATAAAGTCGGTCTGCCAGAAGCAAGTTTCATAAAACGTAACATTCTGGCTCTTTGTGAGGTTCGACTCAATCGGGGGGCGGCTTTAGAACGTTTTAATTGGCGGTCCACCGCCAAGGTCGGCTGGCCCCCTTCAAGTAGCCCGTTAAGTTGTTGAAAACGGGCGGCAAAAATAGTCAGGACGCTGGCGTCAAAGTCGTAGCGGCAAAACACGAATGTCTATTTTCTGATGGATACCATCAGTTATAAACTTTGGGACGATAATCAACTTTGAAAAACGACGTTGGCCATCGGATGAAAGCTGAAGGGACAGCCTGTGAGTTCTTAAAAAAAACGACGCTAGGTTCTTGTAAAATAAGGATTAACAAAAATAATAAAAAAATATAAAAAAGTAAGTTGACACTACAATATATAGTACTTAATATTACATCTCGTTCAAGATGTTGCATTTTTGACGGTATAAGTTGAATTGGCGATTTTGGCGATTCAGTAAGCTTTTTTAGCTTGTCTTTGTTGATTGACAAGTATTAACCATTAAACATTTCATTTCGTTGCATATAATGCTATAGGGCTGTGAAGCAGATTATTTATTGATGTCAATGGCAAAACTCTTTTGAGAGGATGGCCGGGCATTTCATGGATGTTTTACATGTAAACTATTGTCTTTTGCTGTAGCTATTATGATAATTTAAGGAGTTCATTATGTCCCGGAATGCCAAGGATTCGGCCTACAATAAAAACCATCAGACCAACACGCCCACCGGGGCGACTGAAACTTCAAAAAAGGGCACACAGAAGCCCATTCCGGTTGAACGTCATTTCAGCACGCCGGGCGTCCATCCCTTTGAGCAGATCCAATGGGACCGTCGCAAGGCAACCATTACGGACGAAAAAGGCGCGATCGTTTTTGAACAGAACGATGTTGAGGTGCCTAAGAACTTTTCGCAGCTGGCCACGAAAGTTGTCATCAGCAAATATTTTTACGGTGAATTAGGGACCAAAGAGCGGGAAACCTCCTTTAAAGACCTCGTCCATCGGGTCACCCGAACTATTGCCGATTGGGGTTTGAGCGATGGGCTGTTTGCCGGCCAGGAAGAGGCCGACCTCTTTTACGAAGAACTCGCCTGGCTGTGTGTGAACCAGTATGCCGCCTTTAATTCGCCGGTCTGGTTCAATGTCGGCCTGTACGATGTCCTGGGCATCGAAGGGTCCGGGCATAATTACCACTGGTCCGCCGATACCGATACCTTTAAGCCCTGTCCGAATACCTATCAATATCCGCAGGCATCGGCCTGTTTTATCCAATCGGTTGACGATACGATGGAAGATATCATGGCCCTGGCCGCCAGCGAAGCGATGCTTTTCAAGCATGGCAGTGGCACCGGGACCGACCTGTCCACCCTGCGGTCCAGTCGTGAAAAACTCAGCGGGGGCGGAAATCCTTCGGGCCCGCTAAGCTTTATGCGGGTTTTTGACCAGATTGCCGCGGTGGTAAAAAGTGGGGGCAAAACCCGCCGGGCCGCCAAGATGCAGTCGCTGAAAATTCACCATCCGGACATCAAAGAATTCATTACCTGCAAGACCAACGAGGAAAAGAAAGCCTGGGCCCTGATCGAACAAGGATATGACGGCGATTACAACGGCGAAG
>JAIPFO010000092.1 GCA_021736565.1 Phycisphaerae bacterium
GGGTGATTATTTTATTTTGCCCGCCAGCTGGACGATGTTCAGGATGACTTGGACGGATTTTAGCATGGACGGGATGGGGATGAATTCAAAGGGGCCGTGGAAGTTATGGCCGCCGGTAAACACATTGGGGCAGGGGAGTCCATCGTAGGACAGTCGGGCGCCGTCGGTGCCGCCCCTGATGGCTTTGATATTTGGTTTTACGTCGGCGTCAAGCATGGCCTGCCTGGCGATGTCAATGATATGCATGACCGGCTCGATCTTTTGTCGCATGTTGAAATACTGGTCGGTGATTTCCAGTTCCACTATTTCTTTCTGGTATTCCAGGTTGATCAGTTTGACCACTGCCTGCAGCAGTGTTTTCTTTTCGGCAAACTTCTCAAAGCTATGGTCGCGGATCAGTAATTGTATTTCGGCTGTTTCTATATTTCCGTTCAATGAAAGCAGGTGATAAAAGCCTTCGTACTTTTCGGTGTGCTCCGGGCGCTGTGCTGGCGGCAGCATGCTGATGAGTTTATTGGCCACCAGTATTGCATTGATCATTTTGTTTTTGGCCGTCCCGGGGTGAACGCTTCTGCCCTGGATTTTTATTTTTGCTTCGGCGGCGTTAAAGTTCTCGAACTCCAGCTCTCCTATTTCACCGCCGTCCAGCGTGTAGGCGAAGTCGGCCGCAAACTTTTTCACGTCGAAATGGTCGGTGCCTTTGCCGACTTCTTCATCGGGGGTAAAGGCCAGGCGGATCTTTCCATGCTGAATGTCGGATGAATTCAACAGGATCTCAGCGGCGGTTACAATTTCCGCCACGCCGGCTTTGTCGTCGGCGCCCAGCAGCGTAGTGCCGTCGGCGGTGATAATATCCTGGCCCTGGTACTTTAATATTTCAGGAAACTCTTTGGGGTCGATGGTGACGCCGTTCTTTAGCGTGACCGGCTGGCCATCGTAATTCTCCTGGATTATCGGATTGACGTTCTCGCCGGAAAAATCAGGGCTGGTATCCACATGGGCAATCAGGCCAACGACCGGGGCGTTTTTGACGCCGTTGGCGGGAATGGTGGCGGTGACATACCCATAGTTGTCCATTTCAACATCATTGAGCCCGATCGCCTTGAGCTCTAGAACCAGTTTCTTCATGAAAACCAGCTGCCGGTCGGTACTTGGATAGGTTTTGCTTTCCGGATCGGACGTGGTGTATTGCTTCGCATATGAGATAAATCGTTTTACTACTGTTTCCATGTGTATTTTCCGTTAAGATACCTTTGTTAAAGTCGTTTTGTGTTTCCTATATCGCAGGGTTGGCCGTCTGTTGGCGTTCGAGTTGAAATTATAACGGATCGGCCTAAAAACGCAATACTATTTGCCCTCTGATGGGTGGTGTTTCGGTTATGAGAACCAGGGAGCCATTCTACAATTTTCTACGGGGCGTGTTCCCGGTGACCTCCCTGGTTTATTCTGACCGGACGGCAAGATGTAAACCTCCCGGGCTGAGTGTCAAGGTTTCGATCGTTTTAGGTTATTGTCTTTCGATGCACGGCCAGGATGGTCGGCCCAAATAAGGATCTGAGACAGTCTGAGAAAGAGTCTGAGAAAGGGACACTTCATTTTAGGCGATTTTAGGCGTGAGAAAGGACGTGAGAAAGGGACACTCTATTTTAGACGATTTTAGACGCATTTTAGACTTCAGAAGGGGGCATATTATTTTAGACTTTCTCACCTTGCAAGGTTGAGCCTTTTGTTTTCTTTAAGACAGCGTCCTTTAACGGCCAGGGGCGTCGTAAAGGCGGACGCCCCTGCTGATCCTGTAAGTACTTTATTGACAATTACTTACATTATTCATAGTTCAACATGGCGCAGTTTCCTAAATTATTATTTTAAGAAAATGAAAAAAAAATTAATGATTTTATTGACTATTGGTTCATCACTGACTATATAGTCATTAATGACCACACAGTCAGCATGAGTACAATTATAATTATGAATAAATCAGTAGTAAAAGATAATGGTATTGACCGATCCCCGAGAAAGGCCTCTAGCCGGACTGAAAAGCGGGTCGCCAAAACCCAAAAGAAGCTATTAAAAGCGGCGTTGGAAGTTTTCAGCGAGTACGGCGTTGACGCGACGACCATTGATGATATTACACAGAGGGCTGACCTGGGCAAGGGGACTTTTTACCGCCATTTCAGCAATAAGTCTGAAATTATGACCTACCTGGTGGACCAGGCGATTGAAAAGTTGATCGAGAAGCTTGCGGTTCTGGAGAGCACAGCGACGATCGAAGAGGCTTTGGAATTTATTATTAATGTGCACTACTGTTTCTTCCTGGAGAATCAGGAAGAGTTTATATTACTGTTTCAGGGACGACTTTTTTTGAAACTTGATCGGCGGATCACCGAGCAGATGGAAGGGCCGTTCAATCGATACTTCGAAGCCATCGAAAAATTGCTGGCGCCTTATGTCCGAGAAAAGATGGATATATTGCGGATTCGACGATTTGCCTGTGCCGTGGCAGGATTTGTGTTTGGCTTCTTTTCCTTCTCAATGATCGGAATGGATTTCGAAGAAATCGAAAACGGGATCAAACCATTGCGCCAAAGTTTTGTGAAAAGTCTATCTTCCTTCTGGACTCACTAACATATTATTAACCACTATTGACGCCAGGGTCCATTCCGGCGTGGCGGGATTTGATGGGTATTGCCCGCATCTTAAGACCGATATCTCGCTCCAAAGTTGACTGTTGAGATGACGATCACTCTTAGAACAGAAAGGGACACTGAAAAATGTTGCAGCCGAATTTATTTACCCCTTCCGAAGGGCTCACCGAAGAACAATCCTCTGAGCCTCCCAGTATACTGAGGTCGGCCTCAAAGCCGTCCTCACCCAAAAAAGAAAACACAAAGGGCCCCCTTGATAAAAGAATGAGTCAGTGGAACGACTGGCGGTGGCAGGTCCGTAATCGTATCCGGTCGCTGGATCATCTCTCGAAGTATGTGCCGTCGTTGCAAAACCGGGGTGAACTGTTAAAGGTCATAGAGAAATACCCGATGGCGATCACCCCCTATTATGCATCGATCATTCAGCAGGCGGATCTGTCTGACCCGGTTTTCAGGATGAGCGTTCCGAACATTCAGGAGCTGTTTGACCCGCCCTGTCTTTCGGATGACCCGTTGGAGGAACATCAGGATATGCCGGTACCGGGACTGGTACATCGGTATCGTGACCGCGCACTTTTGATCGCCACGACCATGTGCTCGATGTACTGTCGTCATTGTACGCGAAAGCGAATCGCGGGTACCCGGGAGACCGCGATTTCAGGTCACCGGATGCGTCAGGTGCAGGAGTACCTGTTCAATCATCCGGAGATTTCCGACGTGATCGTCTCAGGGGGCGACCCGCTGACGATGTCCGATACGGCGATTGAAACGGTGCTGAGCATGCTTCGGTCGGTGCCGTCCGTGCAGGTCATTCGTATCGGGACCCGGGTGCCGGTGGTCCTGCCGATGCGTATTACTGACAAATTAGTCACCCTACTGAAAAAATATCACCCGCTCTGGATCAACACGCACTTTAATCATCCGAACGAGATAACCGCGGAAGCGCGGATGGCCTGCGCTAAACTGGCCGATGCCGGGATCCCCCTGGGCAATCAGACGGTGTTGCTTCGCGGGGTCAATGATAACCCGCGGGTCATCGAAGAACTATGCCGCCGGTTGATCAGCACCCGCGTTCGCCCCTATTACCTCTACCAGTGTGATCTAGTTCGCGGGGTCGAGCATTTTCGCACGTCCATCCGCAAGGGGATGGAGATCATGGAATATCTCCGCGGGCGTATCAGCGGAATTGCCATCCCCACCTTCGTGGTGGATGCCCCGCACGGCGGGGGTAAGATCCCGGTTCTACCGACCTATGTCGTTTCGATGAGCCCGACACACACGGTCTTGCGGAACTATGAAGGGTTACTGGTCAGTTATCCGGAACCGGGTGTGGAGATGATGCCCACAGTCGAGACCGTGGTGGATGGTGAGCCAGGGGTCTGGGAACTGGCGACCGGCAAGGCTGACGCTATTATTCCGGCACAGACACAACGCATGGAACGGCGTCAGAAGAACCAGGATACCCGTGTGGTCTCATCGTCAGCCCGTTATTTGTTTGATGCATAGAATATCAGTCAGGAAAGAGCTCCACAAGGAAACATAGCATGATTCGAATTACCCGTGTCCATAGAACCGTATTACCGATCGAGAAAGAGCGTATCGCCCAGGTCCAGGAGATTTTTCGTCAAAACTTCGAAGAATTAGCGGAATATGCCGAAAAAATTCCTGACCTTCTGGAGAATCCCATCAAGTACGGCTATACGACTGTACTGCTGGTCAGCGAGACATCACTGGGGCGTGTGACGGGATTTTCGCTGTTTATCATTTTTGCGAATGTGCGAAGTGCGGTGCTGGATTTCATCGCGGTTCGGCGTGACATTCGCGGCGGCGGCACCGGAAGTGTCTTGTATGAGGCCACACGGGATTATCTCAAGGAGATGAATTGCCTGGGACTCTACCTGGAAGCATTACCGGATGATGCGACGGTGGTGAAAGACGCGGCGATTCTCAAAGAAAATCAACAGCGTCTGCGTTTTTATGAGTCGTATGGTGTGCGTCCGATCATCAATACCGCCTATGAAACGCCCATCGACGATTCGGCGGCCCCGCATCTACTCTATGACGCCCTGGATCGCAATTCGCCGCTTCGTCGGTCACAATGCCGTGCGGTCATTCGAACGATCCTGATCAAAAAATACAGTCATCTTGTCTCGGCGGAGTATATAGAACAGGTTGCCGGGTCGGTGACCGATGATCCGGTGAAGATTCGTGAGCCGAAATACATCAAGAAGGAACTCCCCCCGTCCCAGAATTATCGTGACCGGCTAGAGAAGACCTTTCTGATGGTCTGCGGGTCCGCTCATGAAGTGCATCATGTTCATGAGCGGGGTTATGTGGAGCGTCCGGCGCGTGTTAAGGCGATTCAGGCGACCCTACAAAAAACCACTTTGTTTGAGTCGATACAGCCCCGGCATTTCGGTCAGGAACATATCCTGGCGGTCCACGATGCCGATTTTGTACGCTACCTCAAGGCGGTCTGCCTGAAATTGCATAGCACACGACCGGTCTATCCGTATGTCTTTCCGATCCGGCGTCCGGAACGGCGTCCTCATGACCTGGCGGTCCGCGCGGGATATTATTGCATTGATACCTTTACGCCGTTGGATCATAATGCTTATAATGCCGCTAAGAGCGCTGTCGATGTCGCTTTGACATCGGCCCAACATATCCTTACCGGGCGTCGTCTTGCCTACGCGCTGTGCCGCCCGCCCGGTCATCACGCTGAGCGGAAGTCTTTTGGCGGTTTTTGTTATTTTAACAATGCGGCAATAGCCGCGCAGTTTTTATCCCGCCATGGCAACGTTGCCACCCTGGACCTCGACTTTCATCACGGTAACGGCACACAGGAGATCTTTTATGGGCGCAATGATGTTTTGACCGTTTCAATTCACGGTCATCCCAATGTTGCCTATCCCTATTTTTCAGGATTTGCCGATGAAGTGGGCCAGGACGCCGGCAAGGGATATAATATAAATTATTGTCTCCAGGAAAACGCCGGGGCAGAGAAATACCTGGCGACCCTTGAAAAAGCCCTGGGGCAGATTCGTAAGTTTGTCCCGATGTTTTTGGTGGTCAGCCTGGGCTTTGACACGATGAAAGGTGACCCAACCGGTTCGTTTGCGTTGATGCCAGAGGCGATGAAAAAGATCGGGATTGCCTTGGCCTTAATGAATTTGCCCACCCTGGTGGTGCAGGAGGGCGGGTATAGTTTGAGAAATCTCAAGACCGGCTCGACCGCGATGTTCAATGGGTTCGCGGATGTCGTCCGGCAAAAAGTAATCGCGAATCAAACAGTAAAGGATAAAAAATGAAACCATTAGTAGGTATAGTTTACGATCTGCGAAGTGACTATCTGTCGGAAGGGTATTCGCAAGAGGATGTGGCGGAGTTTGACTCTGACGCGACCATAGAATTTCTGCAGGCAGCGATAGAACGGTGCGGCTATCGCACCGAGCGGATCGGTCACGGCAAAGCACTGAACCTCAAGTTAGTGGCTGGCCATCGCTGGGACATGGTGTTTAATGTCGCCGAGGGCTTCGGGGGACGTAATCGGGAATCGTATGTACCAACGCTGCTGGAGATGTACAACATCGCTTATACTTTTTCCGACCCGCTGACCTGTGCCCTGACGCTTGATAAGGCCATGGCCAAGCAATGGGTTGCCCAGCAGCATCTGGCGACCCCTCCCTTTGCGGTGGTCGAGACCCTGGACGACGTTGAGGCGGTCCATCTGGACTATCCACTGTTTGCCAAGCCCCTGACGGAGGGTTCTGGCAAGGGCATTGACCAGAATTCAAAAATCGAAAATGCGACGAAGCTCAAAACGGTTTGTACCGAATTACTGAGTCGTTACAGTCAGCCAGTCCTGGTCGAGGAGTTTCTCCCCGGTCGCGAGTTTACCGTGGGCATTCTGGGTACGGATAAGGATGCAAGGGTTTTGGGCACGATGGAAATCGAACTGGTTTTCAAAAATGAACCGGCGATCTATTCGTATTTGAACAAGGAAGAGTGTGAGTCGCGTATTCACTATCATCCATTGCGGGATGATCCCACCCTAAAAGAAAAGGTTGAACAACTTGCCCTGCACTGCTACCAGGTTTTGCAATGCCGCGATGCCGGGCGGGTGGATATTCGTTGTGACCATAACGGCACCCCCTGTTTTATCGAGGTTAACCCGCTGGCAGGATTACATCCCCATCATTCAGACCTGCCGATGATCGCGACCCAGGAGGGGATGGACTACGATGCGCTGATCGGCACCATTCTTCAGAACGCCTTCAAACGTATCAATACCGGGAGCCAGCAGACGTGGAAAATATCCTGATATTGCATAATACCTATGGCTCACCGGAGGATTCGCTCTATGAAAGCCGCGCCGGGGTGATGGACCAGGTTCGGGCGGTTCAGCAGGCTTTGGATATGCTGAACCTGGCAAGTGAGGTGCTGGCCGTTGAGAATCTACGGCATTTGACGCAGATCTTAGGATCAAGACGGGAACATATTATTTTCAATCTTGTCGAGGAGTTTTTGTGCGATATTGAGCAGGCCTGTTATGTCCCGGCGGTTTCCCGGGCATTGGGAAAGTACTGCACCGGGAATGACACCCCCGCACTGCTTTTGTCACAGAACAAGATCTACACCAAGGCGTTATTACGGGATGCCGGCTTGCCGTCACCGGAAGGAATCGTCCTTTCGGGGCGAGAGGCAACCGATTGGCGTTCTCTTCCGGCCGGTTGGTATATTTTCAAGCCGGCGTTTTGCGATGCCAGCGAGGGAATTACCTCTGCGTCTGTTCTTTCCCTGCCGGACGAAAAGAAAAAGGCCGAAGCACTGCTCCAAAGGCTCTATGAACAATTTTCCCAACCGGTGATCGTTGAACAGTTCATCCCGGGCAGGGAGCTGAATGTTTCAGTGATCCAGCGAAATAGAAAGATCAAGGTCCTGCCACTGGCGGAGATCGATTTTACGGCTTTTTCAGATTCGCAAACGAAGATCGTTGATCACGATGCCAAGTGGCAGAAGGATTCGTTCGGGTATAACAATACCCCCCGCAAGATTCCAGCGGATTTACCCGACCATGTTTCCGTCCGGGTGGAATCACTGGCCGCCGCGGCATTTAAATCACTGAACTGTCAGGATTATGCCCGGGTGGATTTTCGACTGGACGAAGAGCTGAATCCGTTTATACTTGAAGTCAATCCCAATCCGGATATTTCAGAAGATGCCGGTTTTGCCGCAGCCCTCCAGGCCGCGGATATTCCGTATGAGCGATTTATCTGGACCGTTATAACCAATACACAAGACCGCCTGTCCGCCGCCCAGTATACGGCACAGGCAAACACTAAATGGACACCCATATGCTAACCACACCGAATGCCGTTCACATCCGAAAAGCAAAAGTCGCCGATCACCCGGCAGTTATTGATATTGTCAGGGCGACCGGATTTTTTCGTCCCACGGAGATCGAGATCGCCTTTGAGGTATTTGATGAAGCCGCGATGAACAAGCGTGGCAGCAATTACCGCTCCTATGTCGCCGAGGTTGCCGACCAGGTCGTTGGCTGGATTTGTTTTGGCGCGACCCCCGGGACCCTTGGAACCTTTGATGTGTACTGGATCGTCGTTGATCCGGCCCGGCAGCGTCATCGTGTCGGTTCTCAGTTGCTCGAATTCGCTGAAACGGATATCCGCAAACAAAAAGGCCGACTGATCGTCATCGAAACCAGCGGGTCAGAACGCTACCTTCCAACCCGAAATTTTTACGAGCAAAACGCCTATCATCTGGCAGCGGATGTCAAGGATTTTTATGCGCCCGGCGACGACAAGTGGATATTTGCTAAAAAGCTTAGCTAGTTTCTGCTGCGGATCGCATGAATTTGGCGGGGACGATCTTGACCGATTCGTTCGTTAGAACTTTGAGCGTCCTTGTTTTCGGAGAAACAGAGGGCTATAATGGGTTGTATGAATATTATGAAAGGAGCCACTATGAAGGCAGAGATTCGATTGATCACCATTTTTTTACTGATACTGGCATCTCCGATCCTTATCTGGAGTACCGGGTGCGAAAATAATGAGGTACAAGATGAGCCGATGCCAAAGAAAACATTAGACGTTGAGGATTCAAGCATGAACAAGAAATTTTATTCATTTACAATGGATGATATCGATGGAAATTCTACCCCCCTGTCGACCTATAGTGGGAAAGTCGTTTTAGTGGTCAATGTTGCCAGTCAATGCGGTTATACCAAACAATATGCCGGGTTACAGGAGCTCTATGAGAAGTATAAGGACCAGGGATTTGTGATTCTGGGGTTTCCCGCGAATAATTTTGGCGGTCAGGAGCCAGGGACTGAAATCGAGATCAAGACATTCTGCACCACGAAATTCAATGTAACCTTTCCGATGTTTTCCAAGATATCGGTCAAAGGCAAGGACATTCATCCCCTGTATCAATACCTAACCAATCCAGAGGAGAATGGCGTGTATGGAGAGACTGTTACCTGGAACTTCAATAAATACCTGATTGATAAGACCGGAAAAACGATCGGTTATTTTGGGACAAGAACCAAGCCCTTGTCTTCAGAAATCACAGAGGCCGTTGAAGCCGCTTTGAAAGAGGAATAACCGGGGGGAGGAAGTCAGCGTTCAGGCTTTATCCCCCCATCCGCTCACGATGGGCTGACACCCGCTGTGAGGGGATGGGGATATCTATTATGCGGAATGCCATGGGTTTCGCTGCGCTCACCGAAATGGCATTCGGGCCATTTACAATACTGCCAGCCAGATGCTGGCCTGCAACTTACGACGGTAATAAAACAATTTCATGTTAACGCAGGGTTTTATCACTTGATTTTTCTATCACACCCCTTTTGGCGGTGCGTCCATAAGTCTATGTTATAAAACATGTTATAAAATTATCTATGGCTTTTTTGCAATAAATACTACCGTTTTCTCGTATTATTTGATATGATTTTAATCATGCTCTTTTAGTCCGTTGTTAAAAAGAGAAATCAGAGAATACTATTTATTGAAAGGCAGAAATCGCTATGAACCAGACACGTCGAGATTTTATTAAGAAGACTGCTTTAATGTCGGTGGCTCCGATGGTTCTTCCGTCGCACCTTGTCCTGGGGGCCAATAAGCCGAGTAACCGGGTTACGATGGGCTTTATTGGGATGGGCAAGCAGAATGGTGGGCTTTTGGGGGGCTTTATCAGCAAGAATAATGTGCAGGTTCTGGGTGTCTGCGATGTTGACAAGACCCGGCTTGATCATGCTCAAGACAGAGTAAACACCTATTATAAAGGGAATCCTAAAAAGGGAACGGCGGATTGTCAGGCGTATAATGACCTCAGGAAGCTGATCGCTCGTGATGATATCGACGCGGTATGCATCGCGACGCCGGACCACTGGCACGCCTACCCGATGGTGTCGGCGCTTCGTTCTGGCAAAGATGTCTATTGCGAAAAACCGCTGACCCATAACATTCACGAGGCGGTGACGGTTATGGAGACCGTTAAGAAGACTGGCCGGGTTTTGCAGACCGGTTCGATGCAGCGGTCATCGGCTGAATTTCGTATTGCCTGTGAACTGGTGCGAAACGGGGTTATCGGCAAGGTCAGTCATATTGAATGCAGTTTCGGCCCTCCCGGCAGACCCTGCGATCTGCCTGAAGAGCCCATGGAGCCGGGTCTTGACTGGAACATGTGGGTCGGTCCGGCCCCGATGAGGCCTTACAGCTCGGTCTTGAGTCCCCGGGGCGTTCACGGGCATTATCCGGACTGGCGAAGCTATAAAGAGTTTGGCGGCGGGATGGTCTGCGACTGGGGGGCCCACCATATGGATATTGCCCAGTGGGCATTGGGGATGGACCAGAGCGGCCCGGTCGAGATATTACCGCCGGCTAACAAAGGCGATAAGCGGGGTGCGGTGCTAGTGTATGCCAATGGCGTTCGCGTGATCCATAAAGATGGATACGGTGTGCATGTCTACGGTGACCAAGGGGAAGTGAAGGTCAATCGCGGCCGATTCGAGTTGGTTCTGGATGGTAAAACAGTTTACG
>JAIPFO010000093.1 GCA_021736565.1 Phycisphaerae bacterium
GCCGGCAGCGGTCAGGATACCCGGTAATTTCTTATCCTGACCCGATCCGTCCGCCCAGATATGATCCGCCAGCGCCCCGGGGGTCTTGAGCGATTCAGTGATCAACACCCCCATCATTTGCCCATGAACCTTACCCAGCGACCAGGCCACTGCCCGTGCAACAGGAACCGAACGATGACGCGCTTCCTGGAGGTAGTTGAATTCATTCTTCCCCGGACACCCCTGAATTTTCCATTTCAGAGACGTCTTCCAGTTGGACGCATAATAAACTTTGACATAGAGCTCCCAATCACCGTGACAGACCTTGAAAACCTGACGCATCGGGTTCCGTTTGATTAGCTGGGCAACAGGGTCCTCCCTCAGGGCTTCCCACTTCGGCGCATCATCACTGAAAAGACGGTCATGATAACCACTGCAATAGGTCCATTGAAGCCCCCCATGCCGGGTCGTTGCCAGTATGTCACCCCCACGGGCAGCAGGGCTGTTATAGATACCAATGTTCGATCGTTTCATCTAACGCCCCAATCGATATATAATGACTTGATTGCCTGTCAATGAGGGCACATAGACCAGCTTCTTCTCACGGTCCAGCCCGATATCCGCCGGGGTGGTCAGTTCGGCTAGCGTTTTAACCGTCGTTCGGTCGGACGAAACGGTACAGACTTTTCCGCCCGTAAAATCAGAGACAAGAAACGACCCGTCCGCCAACACTTCGATTCCGTCGAGGTTTTTAAAATGCTCGGCCAATCCAAACGGCTCCGGCCGCTTTTTGCCTGCAGGGTCCAGCTCATACAACTCGTGCAAATCCCAGCTGACCGCGTACAGCTTCCCCCCGTAACAGGTCACCCCGTTGATGCTCTGCGGTGCCGGAATCGACCGATAAGTGCCATCCGGGCTCACACGCCAAAGCCGGCCTAATTCAGTATCCGAAACATACACCGCCTCACCATCGGTGGCCAGGTCATTTAACTGACCCGTCTGCGGCAGAGAGATTTCTTCCGGGGGCCCGGCACTCTCCAACGCACACCGCAACAAACGTCCATTATCGTTAATATACAAGTATTCACCCAGAATACACAGACCCTTGGGCCCGTTCAATTTCGCCTCAGACGTACTGTCAACCCAGCGAAGATCCTCAATGGTCCCATCGGCATCGACCCGCGAAATAAATCCCAGCCCATCATCGTCCCAATACCCCGCCGTCGCGGTCGCCACATTCGAAACGTAGACCTTTCCCTTTCCGTCTGAAACCACACATTCGGGAATATCGAATCCATCGATCACGGACACTTCTGTAAGTGACCAGGTCCCGGCTTCCGGGGCGGCAGGCGGCTTTTCACAACCCATCAACAAAACCATCCCCAACAAAAACGCCACAGGATATATTGTAAATTTTTTCATAACAGCATTCCTTTCATATGAAAATTGAATTCCACGTCAAAAGTCCATCCGCCAGAGGCATATCCGACTTGAAAATCCGGGTAACGGGGGCTATAATACTTATCACGCTGGCGTCAAACTTAACCTCATTCATTACTTAAGCTTCATCTTCACGCCTTCTTCTTGCCAGTGAGCCGCTAACCCTTTAAGCTCATCAATGGCCTGTCCTAATCGCTCACTGGTATCGGTGAGCGTCTCATACAATCGTGGGTCATTTAACAGACGTCCCATCGTCCCTTTCCCTTCGGATGTGTTCTGGAAAATAATGCCCAGTCTCTTCAAATCGGTAGCCATCGCATCGGCAACCGTCTGAATGGTTTTACCAATATCCTCCACCGAACTATGGACCTGGGTCGCCGTTTGGCCAATAGTATCCACCGTGCGGGTCGTGTGCTCAACCAGCGTACCGGCCTCCTGGGCCAGAACATCAAGCTTACTGACCAATGTACGAACTTCACCACCCAGGGCGGCAAATTCGCTCAGCGTTTTCTTGAAATGCTGCTGGTTCTCCGGGTCGCCCAGGTAAACCTCCAGGCTTCGCAGAACATTATCCAGCCGAACGATCGCGGTCGCCAGGTTCGGATTCACATCGGTATGGCTGTCCACCTCGTCAGGAAGTCGCGGCTTGAGTTGATTCTGCAAACTGACCGTCAGCTGATTGACTCCATCCACCAGGTTATCCAGCTTGCTCTGGGTCTTCTCTGAAAGAAACTCGCTCCCCTCGGACATCACCCCGGTAAGGATCGCACCAACCACCAGCGGCTCTCCAATGACCGTCCCTCTCAATACCAGGTCAATATAACTGGAGCCCAACCCCCGTTTGAAAATCGTCGGGATAACATTATCTGGTATCGGGTACTCTTTTGAAAGACTCACCTCCACCGCCGACTGATAAGTGACCCGGGACGGATCTTTTTTGTCTGTCATGGGCATCGGTGGGTTGACTTTAATGATCCGACCGACCGAATAGCCCCGAAACAGAACCGTCGCCCCTTCCCCGATCCCCGCAACATCCGGAAAGTGTATGACCACTTCACGGGCGTCCACCTGGCTTAAGTAATTTGGTAGATCGCCAAACTTAAAGACCATCCAGCCAAAAAGGACCAGCCCTAATATCGCGAAAACTCCCACCGTCACATTTCGCTTTTGCTCTCTCATATCTTTATTCTTTCTTCTAAATTTCCAGCGCTCACCACGCCGCCCGGAGGTGAAAAAGTATAATTATCCATATATCCCATCGGACACAACGTAAAAAGTCTCTAAACGCTCACGCCATTATAAAATATTTTCCGCCAAAGGCGGTTTTCAATAAAAGCCTCAAAGGCGAATCGGAACGATGCCTTTCGACGTTCGACGCCGAAGGCACATTGAACACCCAGGTCAATAGTTTCCATCCAGGCCTATACTGACCCCCTGTATAAAATTCTGCACCAGCGAACTGGAATGTTCTCGAATATCTTCCACACTGCCATCAGCAATGATATGACCTTTATCCAGCATAATGATCCGATCGGCAATCTTGTAAGCACTGGCCATATCGTGAGTCACCACAACAGATGTCACCTTCAGCTTCGACTGCATCTTCAGGATCAGTTCGTTTATAATATCCGCCCGAATCGGATCCAGCCCGGTCGTTGGCTCATCATAAAGAATTACTTCCGGAGAAAAAGCGATGGCACGGGCCAGGGCGATCCGTTTCTGTTGGCCACCGGATAGCTGGGCGGGAAAACGGTCTTTCAAATGCGCCAGACCAACCATCTCCAGCTTCTCATGGACCAGCTCATTGATCTTTTCCATAGAATGATCCGTGTGTTCAAGCAACGCAAAGGCAACATTCTGACCCACCGTCTGACTGTCGAACAATGCACCCGCCTGAAAGAGAAAGCCAAAACGCTTGCGAACCTGCAAGAGTTGTGATTCAGGCATATTATCAATTCGCTTCTCGTCAAAAAAAACGACCCCCGAATCCGGACGCAACAGGACGATCAGATGCTTAAGCAACACCGTCTTACCACATCCGCTGGGGCCGATTATGACGGTCGTCTTGCCCACCGGGATGGACAGATTCAGATCGACAAGGACCGCCAGTTCGCCAAACGACTTGGTCAATCCGCGTATCTCAAACAAATTTTTATTGTTTTCTACCAAAAATAATTCCACTTTTCAATTAAAGGCCAAATAGGGGTCCCACGCCAAACGTCTGTTTGTGCCTTCCAATTCACACTTTAAGATGCGGGAAACACGCTCCAAAAAGACTTAGGACGCTGCCGTCAAATATACGACTGAACATTCCACAACGTCATATAGATCGCTTTAAAAATTATCGCCAGAATGAAATTCAGGGTTAATATCGCTATGAAACTAAAAACAAAGGCCTCCGTACAGGCCTTCCCGACGCCACGGGCGCCATGGGTGCAGCTGAACCCTTTGTGGCAACTGATCAACGCAATACTCGCCCCGAAAAAAACACTCTTGAAAATACCGATTGAGATATCCCATTTTTCAACGATCGCAGAACTGAACCGCCAATAAGCTTCACTGTTAATCCCAAAATGCCAGACACTTATCGCATACCCGCCCAGAACCCCCATTAAATCAGCATAGATGGTCAAAAAGGGGATCAAAAGAACGCACGCCAGAAAACGCGGCCAGACCAGGTAGCGAATCGGGTCGGCCCCCATCGCCTGGATCGCGTCGATCTGCTCGGTAACTCGCATCGTTCCCAGTTCGGCGGTTAATGCCCCCCCCACACGCCCCGCCAGCATAAACGCCGTCAGCACCGGGCCCAACTCCTTCACCACAGAAATATTGATCAGGCTGCCTAATCGATCCTGCAAGCCCATTTCTTTGAGCTGGGCATAACTCTGTACCGCCAGGGTCATCGCCACAAACGCACCGGTTACCATCACCACCGGCACACTCTTAATCCCTATTTCATACATCTGATTCAATGTCTGGGCACGGGCTATGGACGGACGCGCCGACTTATGCGAAACCAGCGGATTAATCAAAACGCCCCAGGTAAACCGGCAGAACCGGCCAACTTTTGCCAGGATCTCAATAAAATTGTTCGTATCATTATTAAACATTGCAAAGACTATACGAAGGCATCCAGTATTGTACAAATAAAATCTTTAAGCCAGCACCAAATGTAAACTTTTTTGGACCTAAAGTCAAGGATTGCTAAAGAGAGCAACTTCTGTAGAATAATGAGTGTGTAGTTGCTGCCTCAAAAGGATAATTTGAGGCTCATCTTGAAACAAAATAACCATAATGTACTATAAAGAAACAACTTATGAATAATAAGATTACTCTAACGACCCTCAAAAACCTAAAAAAGAACAACCGCCGATTTGCGACATTAACCTGTTATGACCATGCCACCGCGGTAATTATGCATCAGGCCGGCATAGAAAGTATCCTCGTTGGCGATTCACTCGCCCAGGTGATGCTCGGCCATCCCACCACCCGCCAGGCGACAATGGATATTATGATCGCCCTGACCGCCGCCGTCCGTCGAGGGGCGCCAATGGCCTGGCTGGTCGGGGATATGCCATTTCTCAGCTACCAGGTCAGTCCTCAGCAGGCGATCACAAATGCAGGGCGATTTATGGCGGAGGCCGGCTGTGATATCGTCAAGATCGAGGTGGACCATCGCCACCTCGCCCTGGTAAAAACACTTACCACCGCCGGAATCCCCATTATGGCCCATCTGGGCTACATGCCCCAATCTGCCGGCCAGAGCGATAAGATCGTACAAACCCGCGACCAAACCAAGGCTCAACAGCTTGTCAAGGATGCCATGGCCATGATCGACGCCGGGGTGAGCTCCATTCTGCTGGAATGTGTCACCGACACAACCGCCCGGGCGATCGCCGAACGTACCGACCTCCCGGTGGTCAGTTGCGGCAGCGGCCCCAACTGTGACAGCCAGGTGCTTGTGCTGCACGAACTGCTGAACCTGCCCGGGGCCACCGGCGCAAAATTCAATAAAACCTATGCCCCCATCGGTGAACAGATGAAATCAGCATTTGAAGCCTACGCCCGCGATATTCACAACAAAGAGTTTCCCGATCAAAACCATTGCTACCACATGCCGCCGGAAGAACAGGCCGCCTTCGAGCAATGGCTCCAATCCATTGACCCAATAAACAGGACTCCCTGACCCTCGCTTCAAAAGTCATTTTCCCGCTTAAAATCACCCTTTAAAATGCGGAAAACAGACTTCCAAAACAATAATGACCCGGACATCATTTTTAATGCCTTACCCTATTGGAGATTGCCGTACGATGAAATCCACAAAAATCATAACTCGCACGCTGGCACTGTTTATCGCCACGATTATCTCAACAACCGCCGCAGATACCGTCCCAGGCCAACTGACCGAACAAGAAATTGACTTTGCCCAAAAACTAAACAATACTGTTCGACGGGCCGCCCAGATAGCAAGCCCCGCTGTCGTCAGCCTCAGGGTTGTCAAACAGAACGGCAATGACATCGAAAATCCCCTTGAGAGCATCGGCAGCGGCTGTATTATCACCCCGCAGGGCCACATCGTCACCAATAATCATCTCGTCCAGGAAACCCAGGAAGTCAGGGTCATCCTGGCCGATGGGCAGGAGTTTATTGCCCGTAATATTATGCTCGACCCCGATACGGACCTGGCCGTTATAAAAATCAACCCCACGGGACAAAATCTCCCGGTGATCACTTTTGGCGATTCCGACCAAAGCCAGGTCGGTGATTTTGTCCTGGCCATTGGCAATCCTTTCGGAATGCTCAGCCAAACCGTTACATCGGGTATTATCAGCTTCAAAGGCCGTAAAACCCATATTCTTGGCCAATGGGGCCTCGAAGATTTCATCCAGACCGACGCGGTGATCAATAAAGGCAACAGCGGCGGCCCTCTCACCAACCTCTATGGTGAAGTGATCGGCATCAATTCCAATATCTACAGCCTCATGGGCCACGCCACCGGTTATGGCTTTGCGATCCCCAGCAATACCGCCAAATACGTCTGCGAACAACTCATCAAGTTCAAAAAAGTCCAACGCGGCTACCTCGGAGTCGCCATGTCGCCCCTGACCCTCGCACAGATCCGACGGAAGGTCACCCTCAAAGACCCCATCGACCCCGCCATAATCCGGCTGACAAAAACCATCCCGGCAACCATGGAAGGCGTCCTGGTCCAGACGGTCTTCAAAAACACCCCCGCCGCCAGGGCCGGAATGAAGAACCTGGATATCCTCCTGAAAATCGACGACACTGAAGTCACATCATCACGTCAGGCATCAGAGTTGATCGCCCGACTCGCTCCCCGGGTAAAAGTCAAATGCACTCTATGGCGAGATAAAAAAGAGCTTGAACTGGAAGTCACGCTCGGACGCCGTGAAGTCGCCCGCAAGAAAATGCCCACCAGCGCCAAAGACGCCCTGGAAACACCCCCGGCCACAACCCCGCCGATCGAACCCTTCCGACCGTCACCCGACCAATCGGTAAAACTCGGGATTCGCCCCATCCTCATCACCCCGGAAATGGCACGCCAGTATGGCTACCCACCCACAACTACCGGCATCATGGTCACAAACCTTCTCCCCGGCAGCATCGCCGCTGAAAATGGGTTGAAAAATGGCGATATCATTCAAACCATCAATGGAAATCCCACACCCGGAACACAGGACGGAATGGCAATACTACTGTTTTTGATCGATCAGGCCAAACTCAATCACGGGTCATTCTCTTTAGCGATCATCAATAAAACCGAACAAAAGACGTTCACCTTCAAAATGCCATAATCTCAACATGCAACTCTCTGCCGAGACAGGAGAAGAACAATGACATCTAAAATCTGTCCAATTTGTAAACTCAAAATATCTGACAAAGACCCGGACATCCAAAAATACGCCCCCTTTTGCGGCAAACGCTGCCAACAGGTCGATTTAGGAAAATGGTTTTCAGGTTCCTACGCGATCCCCGCGGTAGAACTTGAAGATGAAGATTTTTTAGACCTGCCCCAGCAGGAACCATAAGCCACTGATAACAAACACTTTATATCGACCATAATACCAAACGGCCCTCCGTGACACCCTACTTTTCACTTTCATCAAAATAATAACATTGCAACTTGAGACAGCCAAATTATAATTTCAAACGTATTATTGGTATCAGTACATGAAATTGTTTAATGGAAAGGTAACTACAATGGCAGATAATAACAGTCCTACCGAAATCCAGTCATCCTTCGACTGGAGCAAATTCCCATTTATAAAGATTTTTAATGGATTTGCCCTGGCCCGCCGACCGGGTAAACTGCTTCTGGCCCTCATGGGGATAGTCATTCTCTGTTTTGTCGGAACGATTCTCGATTTCATTTTCCCCGGTGCCATGGTCATGTCAAGTGAGATTGACGGAAAAATTGTCATCTCAACCGAACTGGACATCTACACCTCGCTCAAAAGCAAAGAGGCACGCAACAATTTCGAAAATTATCTATTAAACGTTAAAGAATACAATGATGGCAAGATTTTGGATTTATTGATGGCCGCGCCATTTGAAGATAAAAATAAACCCAAAAATCGTGAAGAGGCTGAAAAATGGATTAAGGAGGGGGTGGTCAACGCGAAGGTCCATGATCAATATTACGAGGGCTTTTACTACTCCATTCCACTCCTTAAAACACAATACGATCGAACGCGTGGTCATATTGAAAAAAGGTTCAAAAAAACCAATGCCAACCAGGATCTTCGAAAGGAAACCCTCGAACGGTTAGAGGAGGCCTACATCGGATTGTTCTCCGCACTGACCCGGGGGGACCAGACCAGTGATGACCGGGATATCTGGGTCCATCGGATCATTGACACCACCGATAAAGAAAAGGCCAAAAATAAAGACATGCTGGCACACACCATGGAATGGGCCCGGATCTACCATCTCTCCGATTCGGCCAAAGGACATGGTATATTCCGCGCATTCCTGAAGTTTAAAGCATGGCATTTGCATCAGATCGCCACAGAGCTGGTGCGCGGCGATTTCGCCATGGCCAAAAATCAGTGCCATGAATTATTGTTAGGCATCTGCTGGCTATTCCGGTTCAATTTCCTGTATGCCATGCTGTTAACCCTCATCGGCGGGGCCGTCTGGTCCATCGTTGGCGGGGCGATATGCCGCATGACCGCGTTGCAAGTTGCTCGCGATGAACGCATCGGCCCTATGGCCGCCCTGCGGTTCAGTATGGGTAAATTCGCCAGCTTCTTCACCGCTCCCTTGATCCCCTGTATGATCATTGTGGCCATCGCACTGGCAACCTGGGTTGTCAGCCTGTTGGCCGCCATTCCGTACGTGGGTGAGATCATCGCCCCGGCCCTCATTTTAATGGCACTGCTGGGCGGGTTTATCATTGCCCTGGTGACCATCGGGCTCATCGGCGGCTATAACCTCATGTACCCCACCATCGCCGTTGAAGGCTCTGACAATTTCGATGCCATCAGCCGGTCTTTCAGCTACCTGTTCGCCCAACCCTGGCGAATGGGCTTCTATTCCCTGATCGCCTTTATCTACGGGGCCATCTGTTATCTCTTTGTACGGCTCTTTGTTTTTCTCATGCTCACCGCCGTTCACACCACAGTGGGCTCCGCGGTCAACATCGACGCCTCGGCCAATATCAGCATCCTTGGAAAACTCGACGCCATCTGGCCCGCGCCGGAATTCTTTAACCTCCAACCCGCCATAAACTGGTGGGGACTCAATTACACTGAAACCTTTGCCGCCGGTATCGTCTGGATTTGGATCGCCCTGACCGTCGCGATGATCCTGGCGTTTGTCGTCAGCTTCTTCTTCTCAATAAACACAACCATTTACTTCCTGCTGCGTCAGCGCGTGGACGCGACCGAACTGGAAGATGTCTTTGTCGAACAGGACTTCGAAGAACTCACCGAAGAACAACCCCTAACACCTACACCTGAACCCCCGATAGACAAAGCACCCGCAGAAGCACCCACACCACCGGCAGACCCGCCAACCCAGCACCCCCCCGCACCCACGATCCCCCTGGAACACGCCGAAAAACCAGAAGACCCGGCCCCCAAAAAGAAACCCGACGAACCTTCTGAATGATCAAACCATGATAACTCCCCTACAGGCCTTCCCGGAAAAACGCCAGGAAGGCCTGTTTTTGTTCATGGTATGACAATTAAAATACCAATAAAGGACACTTATCCCTCCAGACCCGAAAATAGTAATAATGTTCCGAAATGCCGTCTAACCGCCCTGCGATAGAACACATTGGATCGGCCAGAAGCTAAATAGGATCCAGAAATGCCGTCGCGTTCATGATATTTTTACCATTGACAAATGATTCAAAAGCATATAAGATACCTTTGCTTTTCTCGTAGTTTTTTTTCACCGTCGACATGCACCGCCATGCCGCTCGGGAAAAGCCTGCAACATAATATCCACTGCAATCCCTCACATAAAAAGGGAACTGAAAGCGAAGTGCCGACGATGTCAAAAAACCTCAAACCCAGGCTCAAGCTGTGGCTGCATTCAGAATCATCCCAGGATTCTTTCGGCGATGGCAAATGGCGGCTGCTTGAAGCGATCGATCAGACCGAATCCCTCAAAGCAGCCTGTGAAAAACTTGGAATCAGCTACAGAAAAGCATGGGATGACCTTAAAAATGCCGAAAAATGCCTGAATTTCACACTGGCAACACGGTCGCGTGGCGGCCGTCAGCACGGACAAAGCCACCTGACAGAAAAAGGAAAAGCATGGATCAAAGCCTATGCCCAATATCGAAAACATATGGAAAATGCCAACAGATCGGCCTACGGCAAATATCTTAAGAATTTTGATTAGACGATAAAATCGCACCGCAACATCGTAATACATACCATTTTTTAACGAGGGACCTATGACATTTACATTATTCACAAAAAAAACAATTGATCGAGATGCCCGCGCCAAAAGCCGTTTTACGTCTTTAAAATCCACCTTTAAAATGCGGAAAACGGGCTCCAAAAATACGTATGACGCTGGCGTCAATCTATTTTCTGCCATTTTACTTCTACTGGCGATCAGCCCGATAATCCATTCCGATTATATCCCCTGGGACGCCCTTACAGCGGACAGCTGGATAATGTCACTTGACC
>JAIPFO010000094.1 GCA_021736565.1 Phycisphaerae bacterium
CAATCATCAGCAGGCCCTTCAAATGCACCAGAACTATGGCGCCCAGACGCAACACACCGCCGTATCCCGCCCGGCCGCCGGGGCCGAATCCCTGTGCAGCTATGGCGTCCCCGCCGAAATGTCCGGTTCCTCCGCCGCACAGCAAATCAGCCTGGGCGATGACCCCGATCAGATCATCGATCCGATCCTGGAACAACTCGGGGACGAGATCAACAGTTGCGTACGATATCATGATATCCTTTTCCCTAGTCACCAGGTCGGCAAGATCATCTTTATCGGCGGACAGGCCAATAACGTCGCCCTCTGCCAGAAAGTAGCCTTCAGAATTGGGCTGCCCGCACAGATCGGCGACCCGCTGGTCCGTGTCGATACAAACGGTAAGCCCAACGCCTGTCGCGATCTGAACCTCAACGAACTCAATTCCGATTGGGCCATTGCCTTTGGCTTATCCATGAACCAGTAATCTCTATGATCACAGCATCGTCTTAAAGGAGACGGAATAAAATACAGATAGCACGCTAACAATACGGCGATATAACCCGTTCTCTAACACAACTAAAAGTACGAATGTACCCAGGGAACAAAACCGAACTCTTGAGGAATAACACATGTCACATCAAATTGATTTTTTACCGGAAGATTATCTCGAAAAGAAATCCCAGAAAAGGACAAACATCATCTGTCTGTTCCTTTTTGTCATCGTCGCCGCCGGGGTCGGTACCGCCTTCCTGTTGACCGAACAACGCAATCATGCCGTGGAAGTGGCCAGCCAGGCCATGAATGCCAAAATGGCACATGCCAGTAAAGCATTGAAGCAGTTGGAATTGCTCGAAAACAAGAAAAAGCTAATGAACGATAAAGCAGCGATCAGTGCCATCCTGATCGAACCGGTACCGCGATCCCTGCTGCTTGCCACGATCACCAACGACCTGCCGGCGGGCATGTCCCTGCTCGAATTCACTTTGGCCAGTAAAGAGATCATGCCCAAAGTCGAACCGACGGATAAAAAGAAAAGTCGAAAAGTTAAAAAGAATACGGTAAAGAAGGTGGTCGCCCCTAAATGTTACGAAACGACCATCGAGGTCACGGGCCTGGCGTTTTCGGACCTGGAAGTGGCCACGCTGATCGCCAATCTCGGCCAGTCCTTCCTCTTCGATCAGGTCACACCCGTCTTTACTGAAGCCCACGAAATTGACGAGGTGGTCATGCGGCGGTTCAAGTTGAGAATTTCGCTCGACCCGACCATTCGCGCCGACAAAGAATCCGTTGAACTCGTCCAGAAAAATCATGTCGAAGGTTTCTAAATGACCAGCGTTCGCTGGACCTTATCCGGCAGAACCGGTCCTGCCCCCCCCCGAATCCCCCGATTCTGCCTACAAACACAAAGGACGCCTGGCGTCAATTAACACCTACTTTTTAAGGATATAGTTATGAAATTTGGTATTCGTGAAATATTGTTTTTAGGTTTATTACTGGCGATCCCAGTGGTCTCCTACTATTGGGTCTTCAAACCCGCCGCTGAAAACCGCATCGAATTACAAAGCAAAATCCAGGCCAATCAGAAAAAAGTTGCCGAATTGCATAAGGCCAAGGCCACCCTTGATAACTTGAACACCGAAGTGGATGAACTGGCCGAAGCCGTGGGGTTCTTTGAAAGCAAACTCCCGGCAAAAGATGAAATCTACAAAGTCCTGGAACAGGTGACCAAAATCGCCAGAAAACAGAATCTCGATACGCGATTGTTCAAAACATTGAAAGTGAAACCCCTGGCTCAATACAGCGAACAACCCATCGAAATGGAAGTCTATGGCAACTTTGACGCCTATTACCAGTTCCTGATCGAAATTGAAAAACTGCACCGCATCACCAAGATCCAGAAAATGGAACTCATCAAAGACGGAACCAACGAAGGAAACATGAGCGCCAAGTTCATCTTGAGCATATTCTTTGACACCAGCGACTCAAACGCATAGCTTCCGGACCGTTATCCCTTCGCACTTAATATGCAAAATGGGATGACCCGAAACGTCTCTCGCCGGCGTCAAACGGCCCTCTAGAAATGAGACGCAGAAAACACTGAAATTTTATTGGAGCATAAACCATGAACAGCTATTTTAAAGATACAACTGAAAATCAACCTGAAGACCCCTCCCAACCCGACGACAACTGGCAGGACTCCGAACCGGATGACGCCATGGAGGACAGCCAGGGCATGTGCCTGGATTTGAAAAAATCTAAAAACTATGGCATCATTTTACTCCTGGCGGTCTGTGCCGTTGGCATCGCCGCGGTGTACCTCGTGGGGACCAAACAGACGATCGAACCCACCGCTGAAGATAAAGAGGTCCAGTCCAGGGTGGATGTGGTCCTGGCGAAACTGGGCAAAGGCAATAATTCCAAAGACTTCAACAATACCGCTAAATTGGTCCAGACGTTTTACGACTACCCCCTCAATCAACAGGTTGCCCTGGACGAATTGCAAAAAAATCCCTTTTCTCGACTCAGCGAAACAGTCACGGCTGAAACACCCGTCGAGGTCCAAAAAGTCAAAAAAGTTGATATCCAAATGGAACTGCAAAAGAAAATTTCTGTCTTTTCTTTGCAAGCCGTTATCCAGGCCGCCGGAGGGGCCAAGTGCATGATCAACGGAGAAGTGCTCGATCTGGGCCAGACCGTGGGCGAAGAATTCACGATCACAAAGATCGACTCCGACTCGGTAACCCTCGAATCCCAGGGACATGCGTTTAAACTGGACATCTAAATGTCTGTAAAATAGATAATATCGACGGCCATGTCAAAAGTCGATCCTGGAACAATTGATCCATCTTTAAGATGAAAAAAATGGGCGACATAACGACTGACGACGCGGGCGTCAATTTCACGTAAAATAACGACCTTGCCAGAACGACTGATCACCCCGGCGACAAAACTGACGATGAGCCCTGCACGCGTTGCCCGTGCCGTCGTAAAGGATCCATATACGACCAGGGGCCCTCATGATATCAGTTTCCATTCGATACCCGGCCCCGTGATTTTTGTCCTTTTCGCCGGCATCAACGTCTTGGCCATTCAAAGGCTTACGTGATGAACGATCCGACAACAGGATACGCAATGAGTCTACTACAATGCAACAGGCGGGTTTGATCTGACACGATCAACAAGTTGCATAGGAGAATTAAATGTTAGGCAGTAAATCATCGAATGACTGGAGGCTTAAGAGCAGCAACAACACCAAAGCGATTGCTCCCCCCAAAAGCGCGCCAGGCAGCCCCGGGCTGCGCGACCTGTGGCAACCCGACCAGAAAAAATCCAAAACCGCTCCGCTCTCCTTCGAAGAACGGCTTTTCAACCATAGCAATCTCACCAGCGAACAACTCGCACAGGCCCAGAGCGTCCATCAGCGATCGCCCCGAAAACGACTCGGACAGGTGTTGCTCGAAATGGGCATGATCAAGGAAGAACAATTGCTCGAATGCCTCGCCGAGCAATACAAATTGCCCTTCGTTCGCCTTGAACGTGAAATGGTCGACGCCAAAGCCTTCGAAATGCTCGACACCGCGTTTATCGAATCCCATAAAGCGATACCCTACAGCTTCAGGGAAAACAAACTGGTCCTGGGCACCTCCGACCCCACCAATATCTTCCTTCAAGATGAAATCCAACGAAAAACCGGACGAAAACTCATTGTCACCGTCTGCCCGGCCTCCGATATCAAAGCCATCCTCGACAGCTTTAATGAGAATACCACCAACTATGAAGTGGAAGACATTATCCAGAATATCGACGCCCAGGATGTCGAAGTCGTCAATACCGAAGAAGAAGACATCTCCGATCTCGAGCAGGCCGCCGGTGATTCACCCATCATCAAATTCGTCAACTATATTATCATCAACGCCGTCAATGAAAAAGCCTCCGATATCCATATCGAGCCCGGGGATAAAAAACTTCAAGTCCGATACCGCATCGACGGCATTTTGTTCAATTCCGTCAATCCGCCCCATACCATGCACGCCGCCGTCGTTTCTCGAATTAAGATCATGGCAAACCTCGATATCGCCGAAAGACGTATCCCACAGGATGGCCGGATCCGCGTCGTCATTAACAATCGAAATATTGATATGCGCGTCTCAACCCTCCCGACGTCCCATGGTGAAAAAGTCGTCATGCGTATCCTCGACGGCTCCACCCTCTCCCTCTCCTTAAAAGAACTCGGCATTATGCCCGATACCCTCGAAGCGCTCAACCATCATATCAATAGCCCCCATGGCATCATCCTGGTCACCGGACCGACCGGGTCGGGTAAAAGTACCACCCTCTATGCCGCACTCCAGTCACTCGACCGACAGCGGCTCAATATCTCAACCGTCGAAGACCCCGTCGAATTCCAGCTCGATAGCGTCACCCAGGTACAGGTCCATGAAAAAATCGGCATGACCTTCTCATCCGCCCTGCGATCCCTGCTCCGACAGGACCCCGATGTGATCATGGTCGGGGAGATCCGTGATCAGGAAACCGCACGCATTGCCATCCAGGCCTCCCTCACCGGCCATATGGTCTTATCAACACTGCATACCAATGACGCACCCAGCAGCATCACCCGCCTGGTGAATATCGGCGTGGAACCCTACCTCATCGCCGCGTCCACCAATGCGATCCTCGCGCAGCGACTCGTACGTAAGATCTGCCAGCATTGCAAAGAACCCTACCTGCCCGATGCCGAACATGCCGGGTTCCTCGAAATGTATGGCTTTAGCAAAGAAAATATGTTTATCGGTAAAGGCTGTGAACACTGCCGGCATACCGGATACCAGGGGCGTATCGGACTGTACGAGTTACTCTCGATCGACGATACCTACCGCGATATTATTACGAAAAACCCTACCGTCACTGAACTGCGACGCCTCTGTCGTGAACGCAGTATGGTCACCTTACGGGATTATGGCTTCAGAAAGGTCCAGGAAGGACTCACCTCGATCGAAGAGGTCATGCGTGTGACCGAAAGCACCGTTTAACAACCAGGATCAACGACCCAATAGACTGATGATCCGGGACTCGTACCGGGCATGAAATACCCGGAGACCTCGACCGTTTAATGAACAGGAAAACACTATGTCTTATTTACATGAACTATTAGTATCAGCGATTGACTGCGGCGCCTCCGATGTCCATATCATGGTCGGCTCCGAACCGCTACTGAGAATACATACCACCTTGCATAAAACCGATTTCCCCATGGTCACGCCCCAGGGGGCGATGGAAATGGTCACCGAAATGCTCACCGAACAGCGAGTCGAGGATTTCCTCGAAAACAGGGATATCGACTTCTCCACCGAAGTGCCCGGTAAAGGGCGTTTCCGTGTCAATGCGCATTTCCAACGCGATACCGTCGCGATCGCCTTTCGGACCATTAAAGATATCGTACCGCCCCTGAATGAACTGGGCCTCCCTGAAGCCGTCGTCAACCTGGCGGACCTGCCCCGAGGGCTCGTACTGGTCACCGGGGATACCGGATCCGGTAAAAGTACCACCATGGCCAGTCTCATCAACGAAATGAACCGGAAATACAACAAACATATCATCACCCTGGAAGACCCGGTCGAATATGTCCTCACCAGTAACTCCTGCGCGATCGAACAACGCGAGATGGGCAGCGACTGTACCTCCTTCTCTTCAGGACTCAAGCACGCCCTGCGTCAGGACCCCGATGTCATCCTGGTCGGTGAAATGCGAGACCTGGAAACCGCCTCCGCCGCCATCACCGCCGCCGAAACCGGCCACATGGTCTTGAGCACACTCCATACCATGAACTCCGCACAGACCATTGAACGTATTATCGATATCTATCCCTCCGGCCAGCAAAATCAGATCCGCTCCATGCTCGCCAATACCCTCCAGGCCGTCGTCAGCCAGGTCCTCTTCAAACGCATCGACCGGGCAGGAATGGTACCCGGGGTCGAAGTCATGCTCTGTACCCCTGCGGTTCGAAACTGTATCCGCGAAAATCGAATCTTCGAGATCCCCAATGTCATCGAAACATCCAGGGCCGTCGGCATGCAGACCCGGGATAGCAGTATCGCCCAGCTCTACTTTAACGGGATCATATCCCGTGAAGATGCGCTCTCACATGCCTCTCAACCTAATAAAATGGATAAATCATTCTGTGCTTAAATAATAAAGATAGCCACGTCAAAAGTCAGTTTTGGAGCGATATATCGGGCTTTAAGATGCGAAAATCGGGCTTCAAGAATACTGATGACGCTGGCGTCAATAAAATGTAATCAACGCGAGTCAGGAGTCAGAATTTAATTCAAAACGACCGGTGCTCAAAAACATGACTCCCGTGTCATAAGTAGTTTTTCCTAGTTCAGATCATACGTTAAAATGTGGAAAACGGACTTAAAAATACTTAGAACACGGCGTCAAACATAGTTACTCGTGAGGGAATAAAAGCCCCCATGAACTATTTGAAGGAACACCGATTATGGCAAATTATCACTATGAAATGAAACAAAACAGCGGGCAGGTCGTCTCCGGCGTCATCAACGCACCCAATAGTAGTGCCGCCGCGCAAATGATCCGCGCTCAGGGCGGCTATGTCCTCTCCCTCAGCGAGGAAGTCAATAAAAAAGTCAAAGGGCTCAGCAGCCTCCTGGAAGTCAATGTCCAACGAGGACCCAACGCCAAAGACGTCCTGAACTTTACCAATCAGCTGGCCGTCATGATCAAAGCAGGTATCAGCATACGGGCCGCCCTGGACGCCATTTCCGATCAAGTCGAAAATATCAAGTTCAAAGCGATACTCCAGAAAATTAAGCAAAACGTCGAAGGCGGTAAAAGCTTTTCCGAATCGCTCGAATATTACCCCAAGGTCTTTAATCCCCTCTATATCAACATGGTCAAAGCCTCTGAACTCTCCGGAAATTTCGGCATTATGCTCGAACGCATCGTCGAATACATGGAGCAGCAGATTGAAACCCGGTCGCAGGTACGCGGGGCCATGATCTATCCGATCATTATCTCCGTCATGGCCGTGGTCACCACCGTGTTCATGCTGACCTATGTCCTCCCGAAATTCATGGTCATCTTCGAAGGAAAAGAAGACATCCTGCCAACGCCCACCAAGATCATCCTGGCCATCAGCTCGGGGTTCAGAAATTATTGGTATCTCATTCTCGCCGGACTGATCGGAGCCTTCTGGTCGTTCCTCTGGGTCATTAATACCGACTGGGGCCGCGCCTGGTGGGACCAGTTCAAACTGCGCATCCCGATCATCAAAAAAATGTGCAACTGCATGTACATCACCCGAAGTATGCACACCATGGGCGAATTGGTAAACGCCGGGGTCCCCATGCTCGATACCCTCAGAATTACGGGAAATATATCCGGAAATATCATTTATAAACGCATGTGGTTTGAAGTCTATAATGCCGTCAAAGAAGGGAGCAAAATTACCGTCCCCCTCAACCGTAACGGACTGCTCCCCAAAAGTGTCATACAGATGATCAGCAGTGGCGAAGAAAGTGGTAAACTCGCCGATGTCCTCAAAGATGTCAGCGGCTATTACCAGAAAGAACTCAAATCCGTTATCCGCTCCGTCACCGCCATGATCGAACCCCTGATGATGGTCATTATGGGGGCAGTCGTTGGCTTTATCGCCATGAGTATTATCCTCCCGATCTTCAAGATGACCAGTATTGTCAAGTAATAACCGTCCTAAACGTTCATGAAATTGTATCCGTCCACCTGTTTTTTAAAAGCTTCCGCCGAAGGTCGCAGATCAGCCTTTGGATGACGGCCCTCTAAGCGGCCTGAAAGGCCAAAATACCTTAGCCCAGGGGAAACGAGCGCAGTCCGCCGAAGGCGGTACGCCCTGGGTTTAAGGATCACCCAACCCGCATCTCCCTCCTTGCACCCGGCAGGCGCCAGCCTGGCGGGTGTAAGGAGGGAGAAAAATTGCGTGTCTTACACGCCATGATAAAATAGTTTCCGCCGAAGGCGGTTTCCATAAAAGTGCCTGAAAGGCTAATATAACTTAGCCCCCCCCATGACGCGGGCGTCAACGATCCCGTTTATATGAAGGAACAAAACCATGAATAAACCCAAAAACAACTGCCGACGAGGTTTTACCATCCTGGAGGCCGCGATAGCAACCATCATTATCGGTGTCGCTATCACCGCCATAATGACATTGTTTGCAACCTGCACGAAAGTCAACGATTTTGGCAGCAAAATGTCCAGCGGGATTTTCCTCGCCGAACAGATGCGAAATATGACCGATGAGGTCGCCTTCGATGATTTACCCAGCCTCAATGGCGCGGTATTCAACGGAGCCGATTCCGATGGAAATCCCGTCGACGGTTTCCGTGACTTCACCCAGACCCTCTCCGTCCAGCCGATTGACTGGCAGACCATGGGAAACACCTCACCAGGCTCCGATATGCTGGTGATCACCGCCCAGATTACACGGAACAACCAAAAGGTCTCACAATTAAGCTGGGTAAGAACCCAATAAAAAAGTACGTCATCCCTCACAGGATTATCGGACTCATTTATATATAGTGATTCCGCCGAAGGCGGTTCCATAAATCCACCGGAGGATCCGGCCTGACCACGGAGTGGTCAAATAATAATAACCGCGGGTGAACGCAGCGAAACCCGTGGCATGGAGTAAAAAAAATATCCCCTCCCCCTCACCGCGGGCACCAGCCCGCCGTGAGGGGGAGGGGGAGAAGCCAATAATGAGTCCCACGTCAAAAGTCATCCGCCAATGGCGGGTCGCACTTTAAGATGCGGAAAACGAGATTCAAAAATACTCATGACGCTGGCGTCAATAATAGACAAAATAGAAACTTCACAACTTTTCTGTGAACGCTTAAAAATGCACTAAAACGATCTCACAAGCAATGAAACACCCTTCGATCTGGGGGGAAAGATAACTATCATGAGAAACCGTAACCAAAAAACCAAAAGAAACGCCCGAAAGAAATCGCCACGAGGCATTGTATCCATTTTAACCATCTCCTTCGTTGTTCTGTTTGCGGTACTGGCCATTTCATTTGCGTCGGTCAGTAATTCAAACATACACATGTCCCAGAATCATCGCGACATGGCACGCGCACAGGCGGCCGCGGAATCAGGACTGGAATATGCCCGACTGATGGTCAATCGCTACATCGACGAAAGAGACCCCAGGTCGATCGATAACCTGGTCTCCCAGTCCAACGCGATGGATGTCTTTATGGATCTGTCGGATTACATCCAAACGAAACTCAACGCCACCACAATTCTGGGCAACGCAACGATCACCAGCCCGGTCACCATCAATGAAGAGGGGCGAACGGGTCGCGCAACAAACGTGCCGCCCATTGCCTTTAGCAAAGACCAGACCGCGGGGTTCACACTCGAAATCAAGCAATTCAATGATACCCCGGATATCCTTGAGATCGTCAGCACCGGGGCGATGGGAGATTCTTCTCAAAGTGCCAGTCTTAAATATCGGGTCATCAAAGACACCCGACTATTACAATTCTCTATCGCCAGTAAAAGCCGCGTCATCGTCACCGGGGATTCAACCATCGAAAAGGGAATCTTCAGTGAATGGACGCATACAGGCATTGCCCCTCCCATTATGCTGGAAGCCGAATCAACCATCGACGGTGACATCAACACAACCCTGAGTAAAAATGATTTCCCAGCCGAATACGTCAAGGGAGCATACGATCAAATCCTTTATGACCAGCCCGATGTCGACTTACCCACCGCCGATGATTTCGACACCTCCATGTACAAGGATATGACCAAGAATCTACCCAACAGCGGCCAACGCGTCACCGAATACTTCCCACATGCCGATGGTGA
Source organism: Phycisphaerae bacterium (assembly GCA_021736565.1). Taxonomy (GTDB): domain Bacteria; phylum Planctomycetota; class Phycisphaerae; order Sedimentisphaerales; family SM23-30; genus JAIPFO01. Next base: position 9,859 of record JAIPFO010000094.1, read on the forward strand.
CTATACAAGCCCAAGCGGACCGGAATCAATATGTCTTAGTCGAACCGTTTACGGCCCGGCCGACCCCACCGACCCGCCCCTGGTCATCAATGATAGATACCTCGCCGCAGGCGGAAACTCCCTCTTTAGAAATTGCATCTTTGAAGGCGTTTTCTATGTCGGCGTCGGTGGCGGAACCGGAACCAATAATATACGCTTTGATAATTGCACATTTAAAGGACCGGTCATTACCGGGGTGCCGCCTCATTTCGGCCCCGAAACCTGGAAAAAAAACATGCTCTATTTCACCGGCGATACCGCATTTGACAACCAGACCACCATTCCAACCACCATCCTGGCACCCAACTATAATGTCAACATCGGAAACACCAAAGCACTCGCCAATGGCGCCAGTAGCGTCCTCAAAGGAATCGTACTCGGCGGCGTGGTCGACGTAAGGGATAATATCCAAATTGACGGCACCATCGTCTCAATGCATTACCCCGACCCCGCCGATTGGGGAGCTGCCGCCGGTCTGGTCGCGACCAATATTGGATTCTCAAGCGAAAATGCCGAAGCCGGCGGCAACGCCAGCGGCGTCATCAAGATCACCCCCCAACCCGACAACCTCCTGCCGGTCGGCATAAATTCCAAATATCTCATCGTGCCCATCAATGGCACCTACAATGAATACTAATTGAAGACCCACACGTCTAAATATATCGCGATTAA
>JAIPFO010000095.1 GCA_021736565.1 Phycisphaerae bacterium
TCCTCACCGCCCATAAAACACGCCAGTACCGGCTTGGTACCCTTGAGGGCCCCGGCAATGGCCCGGGCGGTCTCGGCGGCTTTGGTCATGGATTGGGGCGTAAGGATCACGATAATGGAATCGACACTGTCATCGCCCTGGGCCGCTTCCAGGGCGGTAACGTAGCGGTCAGGGTCGGCATCGCCTAAAACGTCGATCGGGTTTCCAACGCTCGCGGCCGCCGGAAGCTTGCTTTTCAGTGCAGTCGAAATACTGTCGGTTAAAGTCGAAACCACCAGGCCGATATTTTCCACAGCATCCACCGCCATGATGCCCGGACCACCGGCATTGGTAATAATAGCGACCCGGTTCCCCTTGGGTAAGGGTTGCATGGAGAAGGCCGTGGCATAATCAAATAACTCTTCAAATGTATTGGCGCGAATTATTCCCGAACGCTTGAAGGCGGCTCCGTATGCAATATCCGCACCTGCCAGGCTCCCTGTATGCGATGAGGCGGCTTTGGTTCCCGCAGCGGTCGTTCCAGCCTTAAGCAGAACAACCGGCTTGATCGATGCGATGGCTTCGGCCACTTTTATAAATTTATCCCCCGAGACGATACTCTCAAGGTAGCCGGCGACAACTTTGGTATTGTCGTCCTTGGCAAAGGCTTCCAGGAAATCATTTTCACTCAGGTCGGCCTTATTGCCGATACTCACCAGTGTTCCCAGACCCAGTTGACGTGATGCGGACCAGTCGAGAATGGCGGTGGCCAGAGCGCCCGATTGAGATAAAACCGAAATATTTCCCGGTTTAGGCATTTTTGCCGCAAAGGAGGCATTTAACTTATAGTGGGTATTAAGCAACCCCAGGCAATTAGGGCCCATCAATCGGACACCATGCTTGCGGCAATAGTGGACGATCTCATCTTCCATTTTTTTGCCTTCTGGGCCTACTTCACGGAAACCCGCGGTGATCACTACAATTGCGGTAGCACCCGCTTCAACGGAACTAATGACCGCACCTTTCACAAATTTAGCCGGAATTGAGATGACACTCAGTTCAATGGGTTTGCCGTATGTTTTCAGGTCGGGGTAGCATGGAACCCCCAAAACCTCATCGCTGGAAGGGTTTATCGCAACTAGTTCTCCTTCGTAACCGGCCTTAAGCATATTGTCAATAATGGCATAGCCGACCTTGCCTGGCGTTCGAGATGCTCCAATGACAGCAACGCTCTTAGGAGTTAACAGTGTTTCAAACATCTTATAATCAATCCTTGCATTAATCGTGACGCCGGTGTCATAAGCTTTAAGGACGCTTCCTTTCGTAAGCGACCCTTCGGAAAGGGTGAATACTGGTTTACGAAAAGCTACCTATGACACGGAGTCAATCGTTGGTTTTTTCCGATTTAAATCCTGGCCAACAGGGACACGATTCTCTCGGTATTTTAAATCAGACGGTACGGTCCGTCTGGTCGATGGTATTATTCATGGCCGCGTCATAAGTCGATGTTGACGCGTAAAAATATCGGTTAGGCACCAGGATCTCAACACTTTAAAATACGTCTGACGCGGACGCCAAAAGTATTGATTGAGACGTGATTCTTGTTGACAATGCAATCACTTAGTTTGGGCTGGGACAGCCATTATTACTATTAAAACCAGTTTCATCAAGTTTTTTTTTGCAAATGAGCATCTTTTTTTTTGCACCTTTTGTTTACGATAAAAATATCCTTATCAGACGCGTTCACGACAATGAAAAGTAATCAAATATGCGATGAAACATTAAATGAAATTTATAATTGAAGGGCCGCCATAAACAAGATAGATACCGGAAAAACCTTATTTTTATTCAGGATAAACCCGTATTTATTGTTTGGGCTCTGAATTCAAATATTAAAAAAATACTCTGTTCAATCCTGGAGGGTGAATCACCGTGGTGCTTGGCGGTTCATAGGGCAAAATTAAAAATGACTAACATGGGCCGCCCAGTCCGTGGGGGGATTTTTTTACCCCGACGCCATTGTAATTCAAGACTCGTACGTCAAAAGTGGATTTTTATATGAAAAATCAGCTTTTAAGACGACAAAAACAAGTCTTAAAATTACTTATGACCCGGACGCCAAACATCGTTGACAAAGAGGGGTAACTCTGGTACAAGTAGGGTTCTGAAGATCGTTGGATCTTTATAATCTGGGGGTACCGACCCGACGAATCGGGTTTAGGGGCCGATGTGGCCAAAAAAAAACGAATATTCTGCAAATGACATCTGCCAAAAGTTTGTGGATGGCCTTTTAAAGTGCCATAAAGGCCGTTTTTGTGTAAAAGGTCGACTTTTGGTAATAGAATTTTGTGACACAGTGAAAACTCACCCTACATAAGGATGCTGATTTGATGATTCATCCAGATTTCAAACGTTCATTGGTTTTGACGACCGCGGGGCTATGCACCTGCCTGGCTCTTTTCGTCTGCGGCTGCGACGATTCTCGCGAGGCAGACGTCAATGTGGAAATATCACAAAATGTCAATGAGGCCAAACGCGGAATTTCTGCCAGTGAGGAATCCCAGGGACTCACCCCCGCTGAAATCGACCGCGCGATGGAAATTGGCCTGGCCAAAACGGGCAGGGAAAGCCGCCAAAAACAGTTGGCCGGGCAGGTTGCTAAGCGAATGGCATTGGAATTGCAGAATGCCGAGGGACTCGATCAGGATCAACGTCTCGAATTTAACAAAAGTGTCGACGAGTTGGTTGCGATGCTGACGCAGGCACTGACCGATGGGCTTTCAAGTGACCAGCAAAAAACGCTCAATGACCGCATGATGGCCTATTCGATAAATCTGCTGGAGCAGGACCGAAAAGTCTCTGATTTCTTAAGTAAAGAAGCCGATGCCAAGTTGGCAACAGCCCTCGTGAAGCTTGAAAAGGCTATCGCCAACGTCAAACCTTCGGACCCCCAGGAGTTGCGGGCATCACTGCTGGCCCCGGAACTGACCAAAGGAGCGATTGGCCTGATCCGGTTGCACAAAGCGATGGGAACCGCCGGGCAAAAATACCTGGGCATGCATCCCCTTCAAGTGGAGGTCAATAAAAACGTACTGAGCTATATTCAGGAAGTGGCCCTCACCTCGCAGATCGAGGCCCGACGACCGACCGAGAGCATTGAAAGACTGCAAGCTATTCTGGGAAATTGGAAAACGGATTTGACGAACCTTGATAAAAAAATTGCAGACTTGAAAATCGAGCAGGATAAATATCAGGTTCAATACGATACTAATTTTAAAGCCGCCAAAGCCATTAACTTCGAATACCTGACCCGTATGGAAGAGGCCCGTAAGGTCAGAGGGCAGCAGCGGTATGCAATTGAGGATGCGGCCTATCAATTAAAATTGGGTACGGAAGGAAAACCCGGCGGGCTGTACTATGATTCCAGAACGGAAATTGCCGCAACCTATCTTAACTCCGTCAAGGACCGGGTGGCTTTTGAAAAATCGCGTTATGATTTGGCCCGAGAAAATATTGCCGCATTGACAAATACCATCAGTCAATTGAAGACGGCCCCTGAGACAACAACAGACATTGATAACGCCCTGGCTAAAAATTCCAGCGAAAAGGCCAGGCTGATGGACGCTGTCCGCCAGAGCATTACGAACCTTGACACCGCTGAGAAGGCATACCAGGCATTCAGGGGGGGGGTGATGGAGCAATTTGAGACCGTGACCAAGACGCTGGACGCCATTAAGGATATTCCAACAGGAACGCCCAAGAATGCTAAGTCGGAGCAGGATTTAAAGAATTTTTCGGAAAGACTTAAATATAATACCATTCGTGAAATGGCGGCTTTTCTCCCCGATGGAGCGAGAAGCTATGAGGCGGTTGCCCAAATGCTTTCATTGGTGGTTGGCGATATTGATGAAACCCCGGAACATCTCATTAAAATCATCACCGATTATAATACCAAGGCTCAAACCGCCACCGCTAAAGCCGAAAAAATGACCAAAGACTTACCCGTAATTGTTCCTGGGAAACCCCAACCCCCCCAAAACCTCTTTCAGGTTCCTGGGAGTGCTCCTGCCAATAACGCCGTTGATCAGTCGGGTCAGGATGAAATGAACCCCGCTGAGGGGAGCGAATCGGACACTTCTGACGAGAATGGCGAGGCCATGGAGGATGACTCAGGAGGTTTTTGATCAGAAGCTCATGGGGTTTAACGTAACCAGTAACCCGAGCGTTGCGTCATAAGTATCGTTAAAACCTGTTTTCCACATCATTAAAAGACGGTTTTGAGATACGAAAATCTACGCTTAACCCGGAAGTCCGTTTTAACGCCTATGAATGTACCAATGCTATTGATTATGGGGTGTACCGCTTGCGGTAAAAGTTCCCTGGCCTATGAATTGGCCAAACGTACCGGCGGCGAAATTATCAGTATTGATTCGATGAAGGTCTATCGGCGGATGGATATCGGAACCGCCAAGCCCCCTCTGGAAAATCGGCAGGAAATTGTCCATCATTTAGTCGATGTGGTTGAACCCAGCGAATCATTTGGTATCGGTCTCTATCTGGAACTGGCCGATCAGGCGATTGACCAGATCAAACAGAAGGGGCGTCCGATCATCGCGGTCGGGGGGACCGCCATGTATATCAGGGGATTGTTGGAAGGCATATTCGAAGGGCCGCCCGCCCATCCGGAAATAAGAAAACAACACGCCCGGATCGCCGAAGAACAGGGCAATGGTGAGCTTCATAACCAGCTTCTTAAGGTGGACCCCCAGGGGGCCGAGCGTATTCACCCCAATGATTTCAAACGCATCTCCCGGGCACTGGAAGTCTATGAACTCACCGGCAAGCCGATCTCATCCTTTCAAACCCAGTTTCGCAGCGGGAATTACAAATACGACTGGAAACTGATCGGCCTGCGCCGGGATAAGGATGAAAATAACCATCGCATCAACATGCGTATCAAAAAAATGGTAGAAAACGGCCTCATTGATGAAGTCAAATCCCTACTGGCAGAACCCAACGGCCTAAGTGATCAGGCCGCACAGGCCGTCGGTTACGCCGAGATCATTAACCACTTCAACGGCCAAATGACACGCGATGAAGCCATCGAGCGGATCAAAATTAACACCCGCCGATTCGCCAAAAGCCAGCGAACCTGGTTCCGAAGTTTCGCCGATGTCAACCGGTACGATATCACAGAAGAAGACACCGCCGAAGGTGTTGCCGACCAGGTCATCAAAGATTTCAATTTGTAAAACTCATCTCCTGGCCACGGAGTGGTCAAATAATAATAACCACGGGGGATCGCCGCGAAACCCGTGGCAGCAAACGCAAACATTCTCCCTCCCCCCTCATGGCGGGCGCCAGCCCGCCATGAGGAGGGAGAAAAATTGTGTGAACGCTTACAAAATATGATGATGGCAAATAAAGATGAAATAACAGTGAACAGTGGAATGGGTCGTCGTGGTTTTTTACGGAATGGTGCGTTGGCGGGGGTGGGGCCGATGGTCTGGCCGGTGATGGCCGGGGCGAACAATAAAAGTCAATAAAAGTGGCACTCCATTTTATTCCCCGCAGCCTTTTCTTTTTCCCATTCAACAACACCGGCCCTTAAATATCAGGATATAAATATCCAACTCCCAAAATGGCTTGCCTCTTACTTAAACATTGGATATTCCGTGTTGGGTGTTGGTGATTCAATATCTTACCAACCAGTAAACCAACCAGTAAAACGACTGTCCCCTACTCGCCGCTTTTAGATTTCCACAAGGGGTATCCAAGCAATGCCTGAATTCATTTGCAAAGATGACTTTTTACGGCCGCGGTATCCGGTGATTCGATCAACCCTTTTTCGGTGATAATGGCCGTGATGTATTCATGGGGTGTGACATCAAAGGCCGGGTTATAGACTTTAACATTATCAGGGGCGGCCTGCTGGCCCAGTGGATGGGATACTTCTCTGGGATCGCGCTGTTCGATTGGGATTTCATCGCCACCGGCGGTGGCCAGGTCGAACGTACTCGACGGTGCGGCAATGTAGAAGGGAATATTGTGGGCTTTGGCCAGAACCGCCACCGCGTAAGTGCCGATTTTGTTGGCAGCATCGCCGTTGGCGGCAATGCGATCGGCCCCGGTAATTACCAGGTCGATCTTACCGAGTTTCATAAGGTGACCAGCCATGTTATCGCAAATAAGCGTCACATCAATACCCGCCTGGCAAAGCTCCCAGGTGGTCAGCCGGGCACCCTGCAGGAGTGGCCGGGTTTCGTCGGCATACACCGCGAATTGTTTACCCTGTTCGTGCGCGGTAAACATCAAGGCCAGGGCCGTGCCATATTCAGCAGTGGCCAGCCCACCGGCGTTACAGTGGGTTAATATGCCGTTACCCTCAGCGATAAGATGGGCGCCATTGGCACCGATAGCACGGCACATGGCGGCATCTTCCCTGTGGATGGCCTTCGCCTCATCAAGCAGGATCTCTTTAAGTTGAACCGTGGTGGACACCCCGGCAGATTCAGCGGATTTCTTCATCCGGCCCAGTGCCCAAAAAAGATTAACCGCGGTAGGACGACTGGCCGCCAGGTAATCGCAAACTTCAGTAAGCTTGTCATGCAATTGCTCGATAGGTGCCGAATCAGGAACTTCCTGAACCCCCAAAACAACCCCATAGGCCGCCCCAATACCAATCGCCGGAGCCCCGCGAATCTGCAAAACCTTTATCGCATGCCACATTTCCTTAACGCTCTTAACAGAGACTACCCGAACCTCACAAGGCAGTAATGTCTGATCAATCAATTCGGCGTGCCCGTCGGTAGATCCGGTCCATTTTATCGTTGGTGCAGTCAAAATCTAAACTCCAGATTACGACAGTTGCGTAAATTTCTCTAAATCATCCTGGAGTTTTGCGTTTTTTTTCTGAACGCCTTCCGCCAGCTCGGCTTTATAGTCGGTAAGTTTCACCCTGAGGCTCTTATCATTGCGGGCAAGGATCTGAACCGCCAGCAGGGCGGCATTTTTAGCCCCCGCCGCGCCAATCCCAACGGTGGCAACTGGAATGCCAGGGGGCATTTGCACCGTTGAGAGCAACGCGTCAAATCCCTGAAGTGAGCCGGACGCGATGGGAACACCTATCACCGGCAATATCGTATGAGCCGCAATCACCCCCGCCAGGTGGGCCGCCATCCCCGCGGCGGCAATAATCACCTCAAGGCCACGGTCAACGGCCCCTGCGGCAAATTCAGCGGTAGCCGCCGGGCTCCGATGCGCACTACTGATACGAACTTCAATCGGAACGCCAAAGGACTCCAGCGTATCCAGGCAGGATTTCATCGTAGAAAGATCACTATCACTACCCATGATGATGGCAACTTTTGGAAATTTATTTGCGGTCATGAATTTCTCCTGGAGACGCGAGCGTCGTTAGCGTTGGTTTACACGTCAAAAGTGGTTTTACGAATTTTAAATCGCCCTTTAAGATGCGAAAAAAGGGCTTCAAATCCCGATCTATCGGGATATGACACGCCTGTCAATAGTGATTCCCACGTCAAAAGTAATATTCTGAATTTTAAATCGCCTTTTTAAGATGCGGAAAACGGGCTTCAAAATAGTTATGACGTCGGCGTCAGCGTTTACCCCCGAGGGGATATTTAACCCCTTGAGGATGAGCATAATATTATAATAAGTAGAGATTAATAAGCAAATCAATAATGATTAACGTGATAAAATCATCATTATAGTAGAATAAATGAGGTTTTCTGATGAAAAACACTTTCTGGCCTGTGCGATGTATTTCAAATGCAGGAAGTGACCGGGGGGAGTGAACGCAGGAAAAAAAATCATGAAAAATTCATGGAAGTAAGGGGTTGACTCCGATGGATTAATTACCTAACATGTACCTAACAATATGGCGTCGGTTCGCCGACCAGGCCAGGAGCGACCTTACAATGGTGACCAGAAGTGACAATTTTCAGGCGGCAGTGTGCCGATTTGGACCGGGGGGCGATTTTTTGCGTGATTGGCCCTCTGTGACAATCGAGGCAGAAAAAATAGAGCACTCAGAGGAAAATGGAGGAGGGGCAAAACCCTTTGCTCGGAGCAAAGCAGCGATATACGCTACCTTAAGTCTTTTAAAGGCAATGAGTTGCGGAATTCGTAATGAACTGAAACAGGCCAACTGCCTCACGATAAAAACGCCCGCCAGGCAGCGGGCTGTTGTTTCACAGGAACATAATATACGGAGAAAACATTATGAGGAATGTCTACAAAACAAAAAAAACAGGGAAATCGGTCAAGGAAATCAATACGATTTTGACACCCAGGCAGGTTCAGATATTGAGGTACCTGAGCGACTATCGCGACAGCAATGGCTGTTCACCGACGTTGAAAGAGATTGCCGATTATCTGGGGGTCACCAAAGTCACCGTATTCGAACACGTCGAAGCCCTCATCGCAAAAGGAGCGCTTCATCGAGCCGCCTGCAAAGTACGCTCTTTGACGCTTGACCCTTCGGTAAAGCTGGCCAGGCGAAAGCGAGGAACACCAAAACCCGTTATCGGTAGCCCCAGAATTGAAGGACCCGCCGGAAGAGGCGGACGGTATCCCCTGGCCGGAAGTATCGCCGCAGGAACCCCCATTGAAGCGATCGAAACGCCAGATACCCTGGATCTATCCACCATGTTTGAAACTTCTACCGGGACCTTTGCGCTCAGCGTACGAGGCGAAAGCATGATCGATGAGCATATTTGTGATGGAGATTATGTCCTGATCGAAAAGTGCAATCAGGCCCGTGACGGGCAGATCGTCGTGGCCATTTTGAAAAATGGAGAGGCGACTTTGAAAAAGATTTACAAGGGTAAAAAAATGTTTCGGCTAGAGGGGGCCAATCCAAATTTTAAGCCGATTTACGCAAAGCATGTGGATATTCAAGGGGTGGTGGTAGGGGTCCTGAGACGTTTTTAATAGTAGGGCCTGAATTGGAGAAAGTCCGATCTGTTCCCCGTGCGTCATGCGGGGGGGCAATACGCGAACAAAAGCAAGGTCATCGTCTTAAAAGTCATTATTTGCTTTAAAAATGCTGTTTTATGTGCTGATATCCCGATTTAATAATAATAATGACGCTGGTATCAGGCAATATTTTTTCGGCACAAGGACGTTCCATGCACTCACGGGGCCAAACGGAACGTCGCAATGTATATGCAAGCGACTTCCCTGGGACACCTTCATATTATTGGACGTTGGAAACATTCTGTTTATCCGTCCTGTTCCCTGTGTTGATTATAAAGTCTATGGAAGGTCGGCAGTAATACCCACGTCATAAATGGTTTCATGGATTTCAAATCCCCCTTTAACATACGCAAAACCCGCTTCGAAAATACCGATGACGCCGGCATCAATGTTGACCTCCACGTCAAATGTCCTTTTTCGACTTTCAAATCTACCTTTTAAGATGCGAAAATCGACCTTCAAATCCCGCCACACCGGGAATGACACGGACGGCAACGATCATGGTTGCGGAGGCGGTTTTCAATTGGTTGCGGTCAGTTTTTGATGTTGTACCACGGGAAATCGCTACAGAAACTATCTAAAGGTCAGGCGATGCTATTCCGATTAGAAGATTCAGAACAGGGATTGCTGAATTATTTTTTCGTCCAGGATATAGGGAATATGCATAAAATAAAAAAACTGATTGATGATCTTTCGTTAAAATATGTCATGGTCGATCCTGACGATCTGCAGGGCCTGGCTGAATTACACACTCAATTTGAGAAAATCTCCATCGAACTGGACAATATGTCAGATGGGCCGGCCATGGAGTGGGGGGGCCTTCGTAATGCCTCAAATAAAACGATTAAGTTGATTGAAGAGATAATTCTCCAGGACGCACAAAACGTGGATGCAGCCTTAAAAACCGTTGGAGATACCGCCAATGCACTCCATGTGTTGGTGGGTGAAATTCTAAACGGCCGCGATATAAATGAAATGGATATTTCAGACATCGAAAAATTATCAGGTTGTTCATACGATGCCGGCTCAGAGCAAGAGACCAGTACGCTCGACATGTCCAGTAATCCGATAATATTGCCCGATAATCTGGACGAAGATATATTTCCTGAAGTCATTTCTGGCCAACCCCATGTTTTAGAAAATCTGGAGGCCGCCATTCTTGCCGCTGAAAAAGATCCCAGCCAGGAGAATCGCAATGCCATCAAGGCCATATTACATAACATGAAGGGGGAGTCGTCCCTGATGGGGTAAACTGCATATGGCACGGGTTGCCATACGACTGCAACCCTTCTGGCAGAGTCGGGTAATGCGTTTCCTGCCGAGAAAAGCGAAACCACAGAAGACGAGAGTCTTACCATCGCCGAAGGGGACATTCCCCTGGTCACCGATTTTAATAATGAATCGAATGAACATTTAGAATCCGCAGAAAATGACTTGTTAGGACTCGAAGATGATCCAGGAGAAAGGGGTCGCGGGATTTTTGAATCTTAAGCAGGTGGGG
>JAIPFO010000096.1 GCA_021736565.1 Phycisphaerae bacterium
GCCCTCCGGCCCTCCGGGCCCGGGGACATTCGGGGCATCGTATATGCATCTTAAATATTACCCGGAGTGGGATGCGCAGTGGCGTGTCTCGGGTGACCCGGACATTGTGGTTCAGTTTGACGATTCGCCGGTGCGTGTTGTCTTCTGGCGGGGCACACGTTACAGCCCGGCGTGGGTGATGGAAAACGACCTCTGGATGGCGGACCAGAGTATTGAGAATTTCAACGGCAAGGATGGCTGTATTGAGCATATGCTTGATTATCGATGCCGTTTTTCTCATGTGAGGATCATAGAGAACTCACCGGCGCGTGTGGTTATCCACTGGCGTTACCTGCCGACCTCGGCCAATGGCAATCATTCGCAGGTCAATCCGGTATCCGGCTGGGAAGACTGGGTGGATGAGTATTACACCTTCTATCCGGACCAGGTGGGGATCCGAAAGGTCGTTCAATACACCGACGGCAATTCCTTATGGCCCGAAGAGGTCATCGCGCTCTGTCAGCCGGGCCAACGGCCAGAGGACATCATTGACCTGGGTGCCATGACCCTGGCGAATCTCCAAGGGAAGCAGCACACGTATACCTGGGCAGATAAATCACCGAAGTTCCGAAGCGCCGGACGCTGGGAGATCGGTTCTTATATTCATTTTGGCGATGCCCTGGGCGAGAAACCGAACATCATGATGGTTAATTTGAAGAGCCAATATAAACCGTTTCAGATCTTTGAACTGGAATGCAACTTTACTTGTTTTGCCCATGAACACCGCAAGGATGTCTCGCATTTTCCATGGTGGAATCATTGGCCTGCCGCAATGATCCCTTCGGATGGTCGGTACTGCCAGGCGGCGGACCGTCCGTCGCACTTTTCTTTGGCGTGGGCGAGCCCGCGACCGCATAAAGGCGAAAACAATTCTTACTGGTGGACCTGGATGTATGGCGCGACGCGTGATAAGACGAACTCGCTGGTCGGATTGGCCCGCTCCTGGACCATGCCGCCTGAATTGGTGGTCGAATCGGGGGCGGATAGCGGCCGTTATGATTCAACGCAGCGAAATTACGTGATGGCTGGTTCCAAGGAGGGTCAGGGGGAAAGTGTTCGGTTTTCGTTAAAAGCCGACCCCGAACACCCGGTATGCAATCCGGCGTTTGTGATCGAAAATTGGGGGCAGTCGCCCATCGAGTTAACGCTTAACGGTCAAACGATGCCTCAAGGAAAGAAATTCCGCTATGGCTATGTCCGTAAAATGAACGATTATAACCTGGTGATCTGGGTTGACTGTCAGTCGGACAGCCCGGTCGAATTCCTGGTAAAGAAAAAGGAACTGTAACGAAAAGATAAAATTTGAATATTCAACACGGCATATCCAATGTCCAAGTTGTGGTGTTCGCTGCGTTCACGGTTTTTTCGAGACATCGTTTATCTTATCAACCCCGGGCGGCACTCGCTGCGCTCGTTTGCCCGGGGCTAAGTTACCTTGACGCCAGCGTCCTAAGTCTTTTTGGAACCCGTTTCCCGCATCTTAAAGGCTGATTTTAAAGACTAGAAATGACTTTTGACGTGGAAATCCATATTAACCTTTCAGGCTAGTGTTGGGAACCGCCATCCAAAGGCTGATCTGCGACCTTCGTCGGAAACTATTTTATCACTGTGTGAACGATTACGAGATATTTATGAAGCAAGAAAATACGATCCTCCATGGCGACTGCATCGATGTTCTCAAAGAACAACTGGACGCCCATGACGGGGAGCCCTTTGCGGACCTGGTGTTTGCCGACCCGCCGTTTAATATTGGTTATGCGTATGATAAATATGACGACAATATGGAATATGACCATTATGTTGACTGGACCTATCGCTGGATGAAAGCCTGCAAGGATGTTTTGACGGAGAATGGTTCTTTCTGGGTGGCTATCGGTGGTGACTATGCCGCCGAAGTTCGGATTGCGGCTCGAAAACTGGGACTGACGATGCGAAACTGGATCATCTGGTATTACACCTTTGGGCAAAATACAAAGAAAAAATTTTCCCGGTCACACACGCATATCTTCTATTTTGTCAAAAACGCCAAGAAATTTACGTTTAATGACATGGCGATCCGGGTTCCTTCTGCGAGGCAGACGACCTATAATGATAAACGTGCGAATTCAAAGGGGAAAGTTCCGGATGATACGTGGATCGTCCGGCCGCAGGAACTGCCCGAATCGTTCCAGCCTGATGAAGATACCTGGCACATCCCCCGCGTTTGCGGCACCTTTAAGGAGCGGGCGGGTTTCCACGGCTGTCAGATGCCCGAGAAAGTTCTGGCCCGGATCATAGAGGCCGCCAGCAACCCCGGGCAACTCGTTCTGGACCCGTTCAGCGGCAGCGGCACGACGGTTGTTACCGCCCAATCACTCGACCGTCGGTTTCTTGGAATTGATCTGTCCGAAAATTACGTCAAATATGGGCTCCAACGGCTGGAAGAATCACGCGACCTCCATGATACAGGGTCATAATTTTTTTTGGGGGCATTTTATTCGGTGGGCGTCGGAGAAGGCCGAGCTTGCCAGAAACATATACTTATGAAAATCACCCTCCTCATTGCACTGGCGGCCTTATTCGGCATCCCTCAGCATTTGTCTATTTCAGTGTGCGACTATGCTGTGGCGAAAAATCACTCGCAAGCCGCCGGCCTTTCCACGGCCAGTGCTGAGACGGTAAACCCCCTACCGCGGCGGTTTGTTCCCACCGATCCCATTCCATCCGGTACGGTGGCCCATTCGGCGACTGTTTTGCCTGATGGTAATATACTGGTCACTGGCGGGTATAGTATGATTTTCGATAAAATTCCGCTCGCGTCAAACCTCGCCCGCATATTCGACGCAAAAACATTAAAATGGCGTGTGGCTCGGAGTCAGCTTCATTATGGCCGGCTGAACCATGCTTCGATCGTTCTTCCGGCTTCTGGCGGTAAAAAAGGCAGCCGGGTTCTCATTGTCGGCGGTATCTCTCAGAGTCGGAAAGCTCTGAAATCCATTGAGCTATTCGATCTGACTACTGAGAAATTCCAGATCATGCCTTCGATGACCATTGCCCGCAAATCCCCCCGTCTCAGTTACTTACCGAATGGCAGGATATTGATCACCGGGCAAAATAAAAAAGCTGAAATTTTTGAACCTTGCTCATCGGCCCCTTCGGGCTACATCGTTCGGCCGACACACCACCGGTCGTATACTGACCACACGGACCATGCTGCTGTTTCCATGCCCGATGGTTCGGTGATCCTTTTTGGCGGCCGGACAACATATATCGAACGGTTTGACCCGAAAACGGAGCGTTTTGAGCCCTATAAAACGCGATTGCCAAAAGTTTACGACGACCAGGCGGCGGCACTTCTTTACGACGGCACGATCCTTCTGGTTGGGGGGCAGGAAGTGTATTCCAATAAATGCACCGACAAGACATGGCTTTTCAACCCTAAAACGGGGGGACTTAGCAATGGGCCGCTCTTGACGCCGCAAATGGGCAGTGTGAGATTTATCGGCGTTTCCGATGTTGTTGCTGTTGACCTTCTGGCAAGCGATAAAAACCGCCGGGGGAGGTACATTCTACTCTGCGGCGGTGAGGACGACCCCGGCAAGGGTCCAAAACCTGATATAATCCTTGACACCGCATGGGTTTATGATGCTGTAGCTGGAAAAGTTGAGGCCGTTGGGCCGATGATAAACCCGCACGACGATTTCGCCGCAGCGGTTCTGCCTGTTCAAAACAACAACGCAGCGGCACTGATCATTGCCGGCTACAAGGCCAACGACGCCTTCCAGGCCAACTGCGAAATCTTCCAATTTCCGGTTGGGCCGTAGATCACGCCGGGGGGTGACTGCCGGGGCTTGTGATATGGCATCAAATTCCCGTAAAACAACTGGTATTGACGTCAGCGTCATAAGAATTTTTGGCGTCCATTTCCGGCATCTTAAAAGCTGATCCGTCTTTGGCGCATTGAATTTTGATGTGAACGACTTAATTATGCCTTACTTGAGATTTGAATATGAAAATTGTTATTGCACCGGATTCATTTAAGGGGTCTATTACTGCGGCTCAGGCGTGTAAGTTTATTTCGGAGGGGGTTTTACGTGTTTTGCCGGATGCCCAGGTTGTTTCGATCCCGATGGCTGATGGGGGTGAGGGGACTGTTGAGGCGATGGTTGGTTCTGTTGGGGGGCAGTTGCGCGAGGTTGAAGTTACCGGGCCGATGGAAGAGAAGGTTACGGCGACGTATGGGATATTGGAGGGTCAGGAGGGTGCTACCGGCTGCGATGCGCGTACCGCTGTTATGGAAATGGCCGAGGCCGCGGGGTTGCCGTTGGTGCCGGCTGACCAGCGAAATCCTTTATATACAACCACTTACGGGCTCGGTGAGCTTATTCGGGACGCTTTTGATCAGGGGATACGGAAGTTTATCATCGGGATCGGCGGTTCTGCGACCAACGATTGCGGGACCGGGATGGCGCAGGGGCTGGGTGTGGGGTTTTTCGATCGTGAAAACAAGTGCATCACCAGGCCCCTGACCGCCAATATCATGGCGCAGGTCACCTCGATCGATGTCTCTCGATTGGAACCTATCGTCCGAGACTGTCGATTTACGGTGGCTTGTGACGTAACGAATCCGCTTTTAGGGCCCAATGGCGCGAGTTTCACCTACGGGCCTCAAAAAGGAGCGGATGAATTTTCGGTAAAATTTCTGGAAGCGAACATGGCCCATATTATCGGTCCTATCGAAGAAGCGACCGGTCGAGTGGTTCGGGATATCCCCGGGGCCGGCGGAGCGGGTGGATTGGGAGCGGGGTTGATGGCGTTTCTGAACGCATCACTGGAACCGGGAATTAAGATTATTATGGATTTTTTACAATTTGACCAGAAAATCAAAGATGCCGACCTGCTTATCACTGCCGAAGGCTTGATTGACGCGACATCGGCGGCGGGAAAGACCCTAAGCGGGGTGGCCCAACGTGCCCGGGCCCAGAATATTCCTGTGATTGCCTTGGCCGGTGCGATCCAAGACAGGCAGGCATCGTTTAAGAAACTCCAAAAAGAGGGAGTTTCAGCTATTTTCTCTATCGCACCTGGTCCGATAACCCTCGATGAATCGCTACAAATCACCCCGGAGCTTCTTGCTGATACTGCTGAACAGGTGGTCAGGTCATTTTTGATGCGAGCGTTATAAGTATTTGAGGGTTGTTTTCCGCATCTTAATGGGCGATTTAGAATATGTAAAACTACTTTTACCGTGGGAAATAATTTTGGCGTCAATGGCCGTTACCGCGTGATTTTTTATAAATCTCCTTCCATTTTATAACGATGTTTACTATAATGCTGCTGTCTCGTTAGAAAGGGCGCAAGCGACTACCGAAACTAACACCGCCAAAATCCTTCCCAAAGTATATTGATGCCAGCGTCATGCGAATTTATGAATCGTTTTTTTCGCATGATAAAGGGCGATTTTACCGCCGAGAAACAACGTTTGAGATGGGAGTTTCTAATTACTGGAACCGGCAAAAACTGGTGATATATTTATGATTCGTTACAAAGTTTTCCATAATGGCCTGGCTCCCAAGCAGTTTCCTGTGGTAAGTACCTACCTTTTCGGGCAGGATGATATTCCTGTTCGCTCGCAGGTGGACTATGCTGAAGGGGAGTTATTGGGCCTGCGGCACAGCGATTCACCGGTTGGCCTGGTGACCTTATGGGAGGTCAAAGATTTCGGCAAACTTATGCTCCGTACGACACGGTTGCCGGAAAAAAAGAAGTCGTACAATCTGAATGTAGAGATCGCCCGCGGTAAACTCCTTCGAATCAGTCAAAAACGGGAAGAATGGTCGATGGCAGACCTGGTGATTTCGGAAGAATTGCACCAGTTAATTGATGCGGCGTTGGATAAATTCATAGACGCCCTTTGCTATCTTGACAAACCGGCGAAGGCCTCCAAACTGGCGGATGAATCGCTGACATTTGCCCTGCGTGCCGGTGAAGCGATGGCCCTATCACATGCGAATGTTTACCTGGAACAGCGAAAAAAGACGCAGGGTTTTGGCCGGCATTGTTTTGGCGGTTGCCTGGACCCTAGCCGGATCAAAGACCCGACTTACCAGAAATATATAAAAGAACATTTTCATTTTGTCACGATTCCGGTCACATGGAAGCAGCTGGAGCCGAAGGAACATGAACGTCAGTTTGAATTGCTTGATGAGTGCGTTTCGTTCCTGTCTCGCAACCGGATCGCCATAAAAATCGGCCCCCTGCTAAATTTCACACCCGATGCGGTGCCGGACTGGCTGTATATCTGGGAAAATGATTTTGAGCAGGTCCGGGACATGGCATATGACTATATCACGAGTGTGGTTGAGCGTTATGGCAAAAAAGTTCAGGCCTGGGATGTGGTAAGCGGAATGAATGTTGAAAATTCGTTCCAGTTCAGCTTTGAGCAGATCATTGAGATGTCTCGCTCGGCGTGCCTGGCGGCGAAGCACGCGTCGCCGCGTTCATTGATCCTGATTGAAATTTCCGAACCGTGGGGTGATTATTATGCTCGCAACCAGCGTACCATCCCGCCGCTGATCTACCTGGATATGGTCTGTCAAAGCGGCGTGAATTTTGACGGGGCGGGGATAAAGATGCATTTTGGGCGTGCGTTGGAAAGTATGCAATCGCGTGACCTTCTGGAGATCGCTTCGCTACTGGACCGGTTTTCGATCTTTGGCAAACCGATTCACTTATCGGCGGTAGGCGTTCCGAGCAAGCTGGACAAACGTGATAGCGTCGAAAAGTGTGGTGAGGCGGGTTACTGGCATGGTCCGTGGTCTGAGCAATCCCAAGCCAACTGGCTGGAGCAGGTTTACCGGATCAGCATGGGACGTCCATTTATTGAAACGATCACATGGCAGGATATCGCCGATAAGCCCGATGGCATACTTCAACATGGCGGCCTGGTTGACGCGAAACTTAAGCCCAAGCAGGCCTTCGAACGAATCACCCAGTTGAAAGATGAACTGATTGGCACGAATCACGGCCGAAAAAGCGGTTCGGCGTCCCCCCCTCTAAGCGAAGAATAATGACACTGGCGTGACAGGCACTATTTTCGGGGTCTTAAAAGGGTGATTTAAAAGATGGAAACCGACTTTTGAGGTGGGATTCCTTTTTAATCGGAATGCAGGACATTGACAGAAGACAGCGTTTCATTATTTCGTTTGTGGTTCTGGCGGCTCATGGCAGTCTTTGTGGCTGTTGGGGTTGTCCTGATAGCGGTTCAGGTTGATTTTGGCCCGGGGCGATGGTCTGTCATTGGTCAATTGCCTAAAGACACCGTGGTTACCCAGGCATTCAGATACAATACAACTTCTCCCAATTGGGCCCCGTGGCAATGGGAGCATTTTTTTAAGCGGGAAGCGATATCAGTTGATGCTCTTTTCCGAGAACTGTCGCCAGGATTAGTTGGGAGCTATTTGGTCGATTCGGATGCCCGGCAGGGCGTTCTTTCATTACAATTGAGATATCGCCAGGAAAGAGCGGACCTTTTGGCTCGATTTGAGAAGGTCACGAAGGCCTACCTTGCGGAACATGCCCGTCAAGAGGCGGCTGCCGCCCCGGGGGAAGAACCTATTGATCCAGAGCAACCTCCTTCGGAAGCCCTCCCTGGCGGCATGGCTCCATTACCGGGCGAAGCACCCCCGGCTATTGGCAAAGTCCATGATCGCAGGGGCTCATTGGCCCAGCAGGTAGCGGCCCTGAAAGAAGAATTTGAACAGGGACTCTCCGGTGAGGACCGTGAAATGTCTCGTGCGATCCAGATCGAACGAGACATTGAGAACTGGATCAACACGAAGGAGCAGCAGCGTACAGTCCGGCAGTGGCAGATCAATAAGTCACAGAAAGAATACGCCCAATTGACCTCGGCGTTAGCGGCAGAGAGGCAGCGGCTTTCGCTGAGTCGATCGCCCCATGAAAGCGATGAAATCCTGGGTCGCATTAAGACCATTGAGCGGAAAAAGCAGACCCTTCAAATGGAAATTCGTCAACAATTTCTCACGATTGAAAGCCTTGGCAAGGAGGTTGAATTTGTGGAATCATTTCTTCCTGCCCGCCGAACGGGTTCGGAACCCGAGGAAGGCGACTCCCCCCCCGGCCAGCCTGCCAGCCTCCCGGCCGGAGTCGCCTCTTCAGATGCCCCAGGGAATACAGACGATCAGACCGCCTGGCCACAACCCTCCAAGGATGACAGCCCCAATTCAATTGCACAGAACGCTGAAGTAACACGACCGGACAGGACGGTTCAAAGGCCCCTGGTTCCGGGAGCTGCCGTTCCAGTTCTGGTGAAGCCTGTGAGTTCGATCGTTTTGAAAACCCGACTTAATTGGCGGGGCTCGCTGCTATTGGGTCTATTGATCTTTCTGAGCGGTTTGATCGGATTTTTGCTATGCCCGGTGCGTGGCCCGAGGCGAAATGCCATGTCGCGATCCGATGCCATTGAGAAAAAGGTTCCCAATGCCCCGAATGACGTGATCGAACCCAATGCGCCGCAAGGCGTGGATGCCGGTCGCCATACGCCCCTTCAGGGCGAAAAAGAGAGTTTAATCGCGATGTCGCGGTCTGAATCGGGCGAGAAAGAAGAACCCGCCCTGAAAAGCTGGGACCCTCACTATGATGAATTAGCCCAAAAGGTGATCGACTTATACAAGGCAGGCGATGCGGATACTTCCCGGTCGCCCAGCCTGATGGTTGTGATCAGTGCCCTGGACCATGAGAATATCTCGCCCCGGGCGGCCGTGGACCTGGCGATCTCCCTGACCCGTCGGAAATTACAGGTGTTACTCGTTGAGACCGAGAGAAATTGTCATGACCTGACCGCCATCTTTGCCCCTGAGGCCATGGCCTCAGATCCGGAATCGCAGCGTTTGTCCGATTTCACCCACTGGATCGAACAAAAAGTCGACCTCTCCGAAGTGGTTATTGACACGCCGCTGTCGAATTTGTATTTCATCCCCGGCGGCACGGTTACAGCGGGGGTTCCTGAGGAGGCTGCCATGGCTGACTCGTTACTCTCGTGTACGGACTCGGCACAAAGAGAGGCGGTGATTGCCCGCTTGGACTCGCTGCGTGTTTTTTTTGATGTTGTCTTATTTTATAGCCCCAGCGCATTGCCGGCATTGACTCACCCCCCAGCAGCGTCTGACTGCCCGGTTGTCCGTTGGCTTCCGGATATCGCCGATGGTCTGATAACCCAGATGTTTTCGACCCGGAAATCCCGACAAACGGGGCGAAAAACGGGCCTTCGAATAGCCTCTCTTCTGGAAAATACCAAAACCCATTATCTGGGCTTGAGTTATTGGGGAGATTAGACGATACTTCTGTTGTAAAAAGAGTGTTGCAAGTCATTTAGATATTTACTAATATTGCAGCGGAAATCGTTTTTCCTGAGGACTCTGCCATCAAAAATCGACGTTTGCGTCAATCGCATTTTATTTTGGGCCCCAAAGGGCTTCTGCCGCCGATTACGCTTTTGGACATTTAACCTTTGAATCGTTCCTTTATTATTGATGCAGGGCCGTTGGAATGCATTTTGAAACATTGTTTTGTAACATCGGGTGATATTCCGTTGTTGCCCTTTTATACCCTTTGTAATCTAAAGCCCTGCTGGACAGTGAATTAACGTATAAAAAAGTTCGAAAGTCACCGCTGAAACAAAGTAAGAAAATAGGTAACTGTATGAAAAGATATTTGTATCTGACATTGTTGGTTTCTTTGAGTTGCCTGTTCACCCTGAGTGTTTGCGGGTGCGACGAGGAGAGTAAAGGTTTGTCGGTAGAATTCAAGGTGGGGGAAAAATTTTCCCGTAAAATCCATGCCGACAGCGACCTGAAGATGATGTTTCCCAATGCGGACAAAAAAACAGCCGACATGGTCCTTGACTTTCATGTCAAAAGCGTTGACCCGGAAGGCGTTTCGACCATTGAGGTAACGATTGGGTCACTGAAGGCCTCGGTGAGTACGCTCGGTCAGGTCTATATTTTTGACAGTGAAGACCCAGCGGCCTCGGAGAAAGGGACTCCAGGGAAGGTGAGCCAAACGAAACGATTCCTTGACGCGTTCAAGGGTCTCAAAGGGGAGAAATATTCTGCCCAGGTGGACGCGACGGGCAAGGTAACCAAGCTGTTCGAGATGAGCCCCCGGATAAAGTCCGTGGCCTACAGTTCGACCCATGGGGACATTCTGGGTTCGGACCAGGTGAAGATGCTGCTGACGGAATCCTATCTGAAAGAATACGTTTCACCGCTTTTTTATTCTGATTTGACTCGTGCAGATATCACGCCGGAGCTTACCTGGAAGGGCGGCGGCTGTGTCCTGGTTCCAGACGTTCCGCTGGTAGCCTTGCAGAAAAGCTATCAGATCAAAG
>JAIPFO010000097.1 GCA_021736565.1 Phycisphaerae bacterium
AGGCCACGCCACCCCGGTGTATCCCGCCTCAGGCGACCTGAACTCCCCCAGTATCGCCCGTGCGGTTCATCAGTCACTTGATTCACTGCTGCCGTCAGTCCCCGAACGCTACCGGGAGGACTACCGGAAAAAATGCCAGATACTCTCCCGCCGTGAAGCCCTGGAATGGATACATCGCCCCGCCAACCAGGAGCAGATCGACCAGGCCCGGCGCACGCTGATCTACGATGAGCTGTTTTTAATGGAATTGGGCGTGGGGCTCAAACGCGAACATGCCCGCCATACGCTTCACTCTGTCCCGATGAAAGTGGATGAAATACTGGATAAACGCATTCGACGGCTATTCCCTTTTGATCTGACCGATGACCAGAACAAGGTCATCACGGAAGTGTGTGCCGACATGGCCCGCCCGCGTCCGATGAATCGGCTTTTGCAGGGTGATGTCGGCTCCGGTAAAACGGTGGTGGCACTTTATGCCGCCCTGCTGGCGGTTGGCCATCATAAGCAGGTGGCGATCATGGCACCGACGGAGATTCTGGCCGAACAGCATTTTCTGGCAATTGATAAGTTTCTTATCGATAGTAAGGTCAAACACGTCCTGATCAAAGGCGGCATTACAGGCAAACAGCGGGCCGAAGTTCTTCAACAGATCAAGGAGGGTGAATTTGGCATCATTGTCGGCACACAGGCCCTCTTGCAAAAGGACCTGGAATTTAAGGATCTGGCCCTGGTCGTCGTCGATGAACAGCATAAATTCGGCGTTCGCCAGCGGCAAACGATTCGCTCAAAGGAGCTGGCACCCCACTACCTGGTGATGACCGCCACGCCGATTCCGCGGACGCTGGCGATGACGGTTTTTGGCGACCTGGACATCTCCACGATCAACCACCTGCCCCCCGGCAGGAGCCCGATCAAAACCCACTGGGTCAAGCCGGAAAAGCTCACCGGGGCTTACGGGTTTATCCGTGAACATGTCAACCAGGGCGAACAGGTTTATTTCGTCTATCCGCGGGTGGCTGAAAGCGAAAAAGACCCGGAGAATGAAGAGACGATCTTCGATGGCGACAGCCCCGGTGGAAACGGGCAGTTAAAGGCGGCCATTACCGAGTACGAAAAACTTAAAAACGACATCTTCCCCGAGTTTACCGTCGGCCTGCTCCACGGCCAGATGGACGCCCAGCAGAAACAGCAGACGATGGATGACTTCCGCCGGCATAAGATCGATATCCTGGTCGCCACAGTGGTCATTGAAGTGGGTGTGGATGTCCCCAATGCGACGATCATGGTCATCGAACACGCCGAGCAATTCGGCCTGGCACAGCTTCATCAGCTTCGGGGGCGTATTGGCCGGGGCAAGAAACAATCGTTTTGCTTTTTATTCGGCGAGGCGAAGACCGAAGAGGCCGTACGCCGGCTGGAAATGATGGTCAAAAGCAACGACGGATTCCGCATCGCCGAGGAAGACCTCGCCATCCGGGGCCCCGGCGAATTCTTCGGCACCTCCCAACACGGCCTGCCGGATTTAAAAATCGCCAACCTCATACGAGACATTGACCTGCTGCGTATGGCCCAGCGCGAAGCCTTCGCCCTGGCCAAACAAGACCCACGCCTGAAGGCCAAAGAAAACCAGCAGTTGCGAAAAGAACTGATCAAACAATTCGGCAAGGATATGCTGTTGGTGGATGTGGGGTAGCAGAAGTCCAGAGATAAAAATAATAGAAAATAAAAGGATCACAACAATGAAATATGTTCAATTTATCGTTACATTTCTTTGTGTATTTTTTATTATAACTATTACAACTGGATGTCAGCCATCAAACAACAAAAAGAATGAGGTTGAAAACAAAAGAAAATGGTTTAATTTAGCCTTAATTGAGAATCTTGAAAACAAACTGGATGAAAAGTTCCATACTGATCATCTACGAGTATTCTTAGGTGAAGCAGACCAAGTTATTAGTATTCCAGAATGTTATGAGAAAATGGTAAAATATTATCAAGCAGATGAGATGCACAGGCAAGATGCTATTGCTTATGCCAATTTAGACATGCTTAATGTTTTTGAGGATTGGAAAGATAGTAATAATATTCTAGATGATAATAATGTTTGGGACAAGTCAGATGATTTTATGAGACTTAAGATGTGGGTTTATCCTATTGAAATAACGTTATATTCCGTTGGAGGTATTCCAATACCAACAACAAAAAAAGGCATCTATCCTTACCATGCGATTTATCTAATAGATAACGATAAAATAGTCTCATATTTATGCATGCGGTATGTTGGGCTAGGTAAAAATGCCTTAGAGGAAGAATAAAAACGAAACGCCCCCTCGGATCTTTATGATAAAATAGATAATTTATACTTTTTATCATTGGCTTTAGACGCAAATACTAATAAAGAAAGAATATGAATATTCAACACGCAACACGGAATAACCAATATTCAAGTAAACTGTCCCGAGTACCTTAAATTTACATAGAGTTTTTTGGTAGAGAATAGATGGCAACGAAAGATGGAAAATGTCTATGGTAAAACAACACATAACTATGATGCTAATCGCATTACTTCTATCGCTACCGTCCAATGCATTTTCCCAGGACCCAAATAACCTGCCCGTTATGGATATTACTATTGATGGTGATGAAGCAATCGTGCGCCATCTAAAAACCGAATACATCCCTTATTTAAAAAATGTAAGAAAACTGGAAATCTGTTCAGATTTATCAAGTAAGCTGCCAGATTTATCTGAACTCAAAAATCTCTCCGAACTGACTATCGAACATACTCAAGTGATAGACATATCTTCACTGGTAAA
Source organism: Phycisphaerae bacterium (assembly GCA_021736565.1). GTDB lineage: Bacteria > Planctomycetota > Phycisphaerae > Sedimentisphaerales > SM23-30 > JAIPFO01. The sequence continues at coordinate 2,817 of JAIPFO010000097.1, forward strand.
ATTACCACAGCTTGTAACCCTCACTTTAAGTAGAAATCCCATCAATGACCTTTCACCTGTATCTCAATTGCCCAATTTAAAAAAGCTAAAACTTGACTACATGGAAATCACCGAGCTATCTTTCCTGTCTAAAATGACTGGGCTAGAACACCTGTCAATAACAGACCAGGATAACCATGAAATGTCACTAACGCCATTGGCGAATCTAAAATCACTCAAATCTCTGACAATACAAGAAAAGCGACTCGTTGATATCTCTGCGTTTGCACACTTGAACAATCTGGAGAAAATAAATCTATCCTCAAATGGTATAAGTGATATTTCATTTTTGGCAGGTATGCCTAATCTGAAACAAATTGATTTAGATTACAACCAAATTTCCAACATCTCTACACTCGCTTTGTTACCCAATCTTTCAGTGCTTTCATTGACAGGTAATCCGGTCCAAGATATCTCTCCTTTGGCGAAATTGGATAATCTTGATGTTTTGCTTATGTATGGCAATTATTTAAACGAAGATGCTCATAAAATCTATCTGCCGCAGCTAATTAAAAAAAATCCTGATATCTTAATTAATTGTTATGTGAAGACAGGCAACCCCATTAATGATTTCAAATTGCCGCTCATGATAGTTCTTTACATATTGATTGTTGTATGTACTTTAATCTGGTTGAGAAAGAAGAAGCACAAGAAATTCATCTATCTGCTCATTGCTGTTGTTATCCTGACGCTGGTTCCTCTGCCGGTCAGAGACAAAGATATAGAAAAAGTTATTAAGCAATCCGTTAATTCACTTATTGATGATCAGAGAATCATTATGCTCAACAGGGGGTATATTCCTTTTTATGACTCACGAGCTATCAATAAATATAGGAGGCTGAGCTTTATCAATGATATAAATATTGATGACGGCATTTACAAAAAGCTGAAACTGGAACCGTATGACGAAGATAAGGATGCTTTTGCATTTGACAAGCCATTTCAAAATAATGTCATCATTGAATTTACATATCAAAATGTATTCGACTCTAAAAAAACAAATAGCATTCATTTTAATTATTACCAGGGCCCACTGGCGGCACAAGGGCATAGAGTAATCATATACAGAAATGCATTCGGCGTATTTCCACTCTATATTTTTCAATGGGTATCATAGCAACACACTCCCCTTATCCTTTGGTAGGTATGAGATAAGATGGTATTGCGATATAAGAATTAGAACCACGAATATCCAGAAAGGGACACATCGTTTTTATACCGGAAAATGTGCCCGAAAGCGTACATGACCGGCATCTATCGCTCTTAGAGGATAGCCTATTTACCTGGGGAACAAACCGGGGCGAAAAAAAAATGACCGACGACCTCGAGATTGGGATCAAGAGTCTTGCCGGCTAAAGGCAAGTGCCGTCGGTCGATCGATTCATACCACAGAACGACCAAATAGACAACACTCAAAATAGAAATACGAAACGACCCCTCGGGTCTTTATGATAAGATAGGTAATTTGTGGATTATACGTCATTGACTTTCTCAGTATATTGCTAATAATATGAGTGTCGATTCGTGTTCATTCGTGGTTCTCTACCATGAAGAACAATTAACAAAAGTATCATATGTTTACCCATGCTTACGGAGCATACAAAATGAAAAAGCAACTATTTGTATCGATTGCACTGGCACTATCGGGTTTCTTTTGCCTGGTACTTTTCGGCCAGGATATGCTGGTGGTGGATGTGGGGTAGGGTGCTGTTCACCGTCGGAAGGGCAGAATATTCGAGATCGAATAAAAAGGGCACTGCTTAGCGTGGCCGAGATGCGATTGAGCTGCGATGGTGAAGAGATTCGGGGGTCGCTTCCGTCGGATTTCATTTTTTTAACGTGATGTCGTTTTTTTTTGGGGTATCAGGTAACTTTTTTGGCTTGCCTATTGCAATTTATTGGAAATCTGGTTAAATGGTCGGCTGGCACTTAAATGCCCTTTTAGGGGCCTGATGACACTTTCATACTGAAATTACCAGCGTTCACTGGACCTCATCTGGTAGAGTTAATTCTGAGATATTATCTAAACTGCCTATTTTGCCTAAATCACAAATTCCTATACCATTAATTAAGGAAAGAAAACTATGAAAATCAGTAAAACTGCACAATCGGTATCTGCTTCTGTCACCATGGCCGTTACGGCCCGGGCCAAGCAGCTTAAGGCTGAGGGGGTTGATGTGGTGAGTTTTGGGGCCGGCGAGCCGGATTTTGATACCCCCGATTTCATTAAAGAGAAGGCCATTGAGGCACTTAAGGCTGGGGCAACCAAATATTCGCCGGCGGCGGGCAACCTGGAGCTCCGCAAGGCGATTGCCCATAAGCTCAAGGAAGATAACAACTTAACGTACGAGCCCAGCCAGATCGTGGTGACGGTTGGTGCCAAGCACGCGGTGTATGAGGCGATTCACGCGATCGTTGATCCCGGCGATGAGGTGCTGATCCCCACGCCTTATTGGGTCAGCTATCCGGAGATGGTCAAGCTGGTCGGCGGTGTGCCCAAAATCGTTGAAACCCGGCCCGAGGACGGCCACAAGCTCACCCCCGAGCTGCTCGCTGCGAGCGTTACCGATAAAACCTGCCTGCTGATACTCAATTCACCGAGCAATCCCGGCGGGTTCTGCTATTCGCCTGATGACCTCAAGGCCCTCGGTGCGGCCATTGCCAAAACCAACCTGGCGGTGATCTCGGACGAAATTTATGAGTATCTCATTTACGGCGATATGAAATTCCAGAGTTTTGCCGATGCCTGTCCTGATCTTTATGACCGCACCGTCACGATCAACGGCCTGAGCAAGGCCTATTCCATGACCGGCTGGCGTGTGGGCTATACCGCCAGCCCTAAAGATGCCGCCCAGGCGATCGGTGGTATGCAGTCGCATATGACCTCGGGCCCGGCACCCTTCTGTCAGCTCGCGTCGATCGACGCCCTCAAACAGGGCCAGGCCGACATTGCCAAAATGCACGCTGAATTTGCCAGGCGGGCCAAACATATTTGCACACGGCTCAATGAGATCGACGGGGTGAGCTGCCCGGAACCGACCGGCGCGTTTTACGCCTTCCCCGATGTCAGTGCCACCTATGCGAAACTGGGCGTTAAAGACAGCGTCGAGTTCTGCAACAAACTGCTCGAAGAAGCCAAGGTCGCCTGCGTGCCCGGCATCGGGTTCGGCTGCGATAACAATGTCCGCCTGAGCTTTGCCACCAGCATGGAGCAGATCGATCTGGGACTCGACCGGATCAAGGCATTCATCGAAACCGCCTGCTAAGACAACACGGGTGTTTTTAAAAAATAACAGGGCTCTCTAATAAACCTTTTAGAGAGCCCCTTTTTTTTTAGACCCGTTGAGTGCCTCTTCTCTTGTTGGTTAGTGTCAAGGTCAGGCCATGCGACGGCGGCGGATCATCGCCAAGCCCCCCAGGGCCAGCAGGGTCAGCGTGACCGGCTCGGGAACGGCAACTTCACTGAATGGCATGGTCGTCTCAAATACCCAGACCTGCCAGCTCGTATCGCCACTGAATATTGACAGATCGGCATCGGCACCAAGCACCGATGGAAGGCTACTAACTGAGACAAGCTGGGAAGAGTTGTGGTCATACACGATACCAGATGGCCCGGTGATTTGCTCGCCCTCGAAAACCGGAATCGTTTCAGCGGGATCATAGCCCGTCAGCGACAGCGCATCGGGAACAGTTGGATTGGCATCGTGCCCATAGACAGTAAAGACGGTCATGTTATCCGTTGTTGTCGATGAGTCTTCATACTGTATATACGCCGCCGCCGCTGTATAGCGGGCGGAGCGGTTTTGCCAATCGATACCGCCACCGCCGACCAGAATGATCCAGTCCTTAAAGGTATTGACCTTATATCCATAAGGGTTGGGAGCACTGTGAGGGTATGGATAAATCGTGGCGGGCGCCCCCCAAGTCGGTGCCTGATACGGCGAACCCCAATAGGTTATATAGGTGCTCGACGTCTCAATTCCTCCATTATTAATTACCGTAAAAAGGTCGCCCTTGTAATCCAATGCCGGCCCGGATATGAGCGCCGCAGCCTGGGCGTGCAGTCCGATCCCAAGTAGCAAAACCCAAATCGCCGCCATTCTCTTAGCGTTTAATATTTGTCCCGTTCTTTCTTTATCTTTAAAGAGCATTAAAAATTTTTCAACCATGGTTTTCATACATGTCTCCATTTCAAAAAGTGGTGTTCTAGTGTTAATTATTTCTCTTTCATTCACAAATGACTGAATTCAATTACAGGCCAACTGGCCAGATCAAGGGAGATGAACTTCTCCAACATCGAGTGTATAAAATCTGACATTTACCATTACCATGTAAATACTTTTAAAAACAATATTTTTCTCCTTTAAATTGTACTGTGACACTTCCAAATCGCGCAAAAAAACCCTGTGAAGCGCTTAGTGACAAAATTCTATCCAAGTTACATGGCATGATATTTGAGCATAAAATCCACTACTGCCCGGTTGAGATTTACAGGGTTTCACATATCCGATTTACACTCATTTTCTTACTATACAAAATCTCCTTAATTATAATTAAAATTATAGCGCCCTTGCTTAACGAAATCAATAATGATCATAGTTTTTTTACGCTGCTTCTTCGGGCCTGCTGGTATAACTCACTGAGCGTGCCTGTAAAGTCCTGTAATTAAATTACTTATATAATTTATGACTCAACTCCAATAAGGGGGATAAATACTTGCAATATAACACCATTAATTTTATTTTAGGGACACTCGTTAACTAAAAGACCAGCTATAGAATTGTTGTCATAGTTGTAAGAAATCCCATAAAGATAGCCTTTCATCCCATTTTTTGAGGTGAATCAGAGGCGGATTGCCCGCTCATTCCATTAAATCCACAAGAATCATCGACCATTTTGGCGGTACGCCTGCACCGTCCCCGCCTTCCCCTGTCTACTCCTTTGATTTTCCGCTATTTCAACGCCGTTTACCAGGCGAACGCCTGACTGCGCTGCTCTGGCAGGGTGGCGTACGGGCCTGGCCGTTGGGGGATCGGGTTCTTCCTCCGCAAATAGTAGCCCCCAAAAACTTAACCCCCTGGCATCAGGCATTTTGAAAGTGGGATGGGATATGCACTAGAGCCCATCCCACTTTTTTTCAATCGCTCACGCTGAAATGTCTTGAGAAGAAGACGGGGAAAAGCGTTTGGCATATGCCATATAATAGACCATCGGCACGACAACAATGGTAAAAAGGGTGCATGCGACCAGGCCAAAAATAAGGGTCCAGGCCAACCCCGAGAAAATCGGGTCGAGCGTTATCGGCCAGGCCGCCAGAATCGCCGTCAGAGAGGTCAGGATGATCGGGGTTGTTCTCAAGGCCCCCGCTTCGATCAGGGACTGTATGATCGGTTTTCCTTCCTGTTTTCTCTTTTCGACAAAATCTATCAGTAGAATAGAATTCCGGGTGGAAATGCCGGACAGCGCGATCATACCGATCATGGCGGTGGCGGTGAAAAAGATGGGGTTCGGGTAACCGGCCACCGATTGGGCACCGACCAGGTTGAGCAGCCAAAAACCCGGAATGATCCCTATAATTGACAGGGGCAAAGCAATAAGCTGGATGGCGGGCAAAAGATAGCTACCTGTCTGATAGAGCAGCAGGATGTATATTCCTAAAATGGCTACAGCGAAGGCCGCCCCCAGGTCACGAAAAGACCGCAGGGTAATTTGCCATTCCCCTTCACCGGCCCACTCGATATGAAATTCGTCAAGTGCGGGATCATCCTTGACGGTCTTATACAAACCCAGCACCGCTTCGGGGGGGGCCACCCCCGCGGTTTCGGCAAAAACATAGACCACCGGCTGAAGGTTCTTGTGATAGATCGGCTGTTCGATAGTACTGTTTTTGAAAGTGCCCAGTTCCGTAAGCATGACGCTCTGGCCGTTACGCCCCCGGAGATGCAACTGATCCAGATGGGATGGAAGGTTCCGCTTGTCCCTGGGCAGCTGCAAATGAATGCGAAGCGGCTGAACCTCGTCCGCAAGCCGAAGTGTACCGGCCTGACCGCCCGATACGGCATACTGAAGAACGGTAGCGATTTCTTGAGCAGTAATTCCGTTAAGTGCCGCCTTGGTGTCATCGATCTCGAAAATCATTTCTTTCTGATCCGCGACGGTCATATCATCGACATCGACCACATTGGACGCCGCTTCCATATGATGGCGAACCCCCCTGGCGGCGGCGATCAGCTCCTCGTAAGGCTGCCCGACTTTACCATACACCTCGGCAACAAGGGTCGAGATCACCGGCGGGCCGGGTGGCGATTCTACGATCTTGATGTTGGCGTTGTAGGCGAGGGCTATCTGCTGCAGATCATCACGCAGCTGCAATGCCAGGGCGTGACTTTGCTGTACCCGGTGTTTTTTCTCCAGAAGATTAAACCGGATGTCTGCGACATTATCACCGCGACGCAGATAATAATGACGGATCAACCCGTTAAAATCCACCGGACTGCTGAGGCCGGTATAACTGCTGACATCGGTGACTTCGGGAACCCTGACCAGATAGTCCGTCAGGGCCTGGACCACAACCTCGGTTCCCTCCAGGGTAATGCCTTCGGGCATATCAATGACGATCTGAAGTTCATTCTTGTTGTCCAGCGGAAGCATCTTCAGCGGAACCCGGCGAGAGGCGACCAGCCAGCCCGACAGGATCAGCAGCAGCATAATGATCAATCCGATCATTCCCCGCAGCCATCGATGATGAAATATCGGAGTCATGATGCCCCGGTAGCTGCGGTACAGGAAACTCTTTTCCAGGGTAAAGACCTCCTTAGAGTGCTCGGGAGTGTCAGGAGCTCGCTTGAGTATATGGTACGAAAGCCAGGGCGTTACCGTAAAGGCCACCAGCAGGCTCATCAGCATGGCAACCGGCACATTCACCGCCATGGGAGCCATGTAAGGCCCCATCATGCCGGTTATGAAAAATAAGGGTAAAAACGAAACGATAACGGCAAAGGTTGCCAGGATAATTGGAGGTCTGACTTCATTGATCGCCGTTAGAATGGCCTGCATGGGACGCTGTTTCCGCATGGAAAAATGACGATGAATATTCTCAACATCGACGATCGGATCATCCACCACCAGCCCCAGCGAAAGAATCAGGGCAAAAAGGGTGACCCGATTGATGGTATAACCGGTCAGATAATTGATCAACAGGGTAAAACTGAAACAGATGGGAACCGCGATGGCGATCACGATGGCTTCCCGCCAGCCCAGGGTATAAGCGAGCAGCACTATCACGATCAAGATCGCCACGGCCAGAGCCTCGACCAGGTCATTAACCTTGTCGTTAGCGGTCTTGCCGAAGTCCCGCGTCACACGAAGATGCACATCATCGGGCAAGACTTCTGAGGCGAATCGCTCCGCCTCCTGCTGCACCTGGCGGGAGACCCAAACGGCGTTTGTCCCCTTACGCTTGGCCACCGCCACGGTGACCGCAGGATAGTCCCGGTAACGTTCGATCTCTTCCGGGACCGAATCAGGTCCTGCCGCCGGGTCGCCCGGCTCGAAGG
>JAIPFO010000098.1 GCA_021736565.1 Phycisphaerae bacterium
CACGTTGGACGTGCCCAAAGTGATCACCCGCTTTGCTGTGACCCAAGGCGATGCTTCTGCCAAAGCAGACGATTTGAAAAAGGGTTTGTTTAAGAAAGTCCCTCTTAAAAACAGTCTGGTTGTGAAACTGCCAGCGGGCCAAGAGGTTTCCCTGACGATTGAAATAAAATAAAAATGATACCAGCGTCATCCGTCGATTTGACGTCCGTTTTTCGCGTCTTCAAGACCGGTATGTGGATTTAAAAATGACTTTTGACGCGGACATCAATATATGTCACATTAACTTGACGCCTTCGCGTGTCCAGTAAAGGAAAGATCTATGTCTGCCCAACAGAGTCACACACGACGAGAGTTCATTAAAAAATTTGGCATGGCCACCGCGGGTTTCGCGGCCTCGGCACTCCCGGGCTGTTCAATGCCCTCGCGGTCAAAAACGTCCGCCAAGCCGCCCAATATCGTTTTTATCTTTACCGATGATCATGCGGTTCAGTCGATCAGTGCCTATGGTTCAAAGATCAATAAGACGCCGAATCTTGACCGGATCGCCCAGCAGGGTGCCACTCTTGAGCGGTGTTTCTGCTGCAACTCGATCTGTGCGCCAAGCCGGGCGGCGGTGCTGACCGGTAAGCACAGTCATATGAACGGCCTGATGACAAACGGCACAAAATTTGACGGCAGCCAGCCGACCTTGCCCAAGTATCTCCAAAAGGCCGGCTACCAAACCGCCTTGATCGGAAAGTGGCATCTCCGCACCGATCCGACGGGTTTTGACTACTGGGAGATATTACCCGGCCAGGGCAGCTATTACAATCCGGACTTCATAACTGCCGAAGGCAAAGTTCGCTACACGGGCTATGTGACCGATATTGTTACTGATAAGGCTATTGACTGGCTGGATAAAAGCCGCGATGCATCCAAGCCGTTTTTGCTGATGTGTCAGCATAAGGCGCCGCATCGGATCTGGGCCCCGGGACCGGATCATCTGACGATGTACGATGATGTTGAGATCCCGGAACCTGATACGCTGTTTGATGATTATTCGAATCGCAGCGAGATTCTCAAAGACAATGAGATGATGATCGCCAAACATATGATGGAAGATTATGATCTCAAGATAACCGGCTCCAAAGTGCCCGATGCCCTTGGCCGGACGTTTCAAAATGGTGAACGCAAACGCATGACCCCCGAGCAGCGTGAGAAATGGGATGCGGCTTACGAACCCAAGAATGATAAGTATAAGGCCGCCAACCTGACGGGGAAGGACCTGGTGCGTTGGAAATACCAGCGGTATATTAAAGATTATCTGCGGTGTATCGCCTCGGTGGATGACAACGTTGGCCGGTTGCTGGACTATCTTGACGCCAAGGGGCTCTCGGAGAATACGATAGTTGTTTACAGTTCGGACCAGGGATTTTATCTTGGCGAACACGGCTGGTACGATAAGCGTTGGATGTATGAAGAATCCTTCCGAATGCCGTTCCTGATCAAGTGGCCAGGTGTGACCCAGCCGGGTAAGCGGACGCGCGGCCTGGCGCAGAATATCGACTTTGCCCCGACATTTCTTGATGCGGCGGGTGTTTCGGTCCCGGCGGATATGCAGGGGATGAGTCTCAAGCCGCTGCTAAACGGCAAGAAGACTGGCCACTGGCGGAAGAGCATCTATTACCACTATTACGAACGGGGCGAACACCACGTTCCGGCCCATGAAGGTGTTCGGACAGACCGGTACAAGCTCATTCGTTTTTACGATACAGATGAATGGGAGCTGTTCGACCTGGAAAAAGACCCGCAGGAGCTGGTGAGTGTTTATCGTGACGCAGCTTATTTGCCAATCGTTCGGACGATGAAGGCAGAGCTGGCCCGGTTGAAGGAACAATATAAAGTGCCGCCGGTGAAGCCTGTCAAGACGTGGCAGGGCGGTGAGTAAGCCGGAGAAGGTGGTTGCGTCATCCGAGATTTTTGGCGCCTGTTTTCCGCATTTCACAGGGCGACTCTAAAGGCGAAATGTTGCGTATAACGTGGGAATCACACAATTATTTTAATTATATTGAGAGATAAAATGATCAGAAAAATCAACCCTTTCACTTTTATGAGTGTCGTCTGGCTGAGTGTTGTCCTTTTATGCGGATGTAATTCAAATGCTGAAGTGGTCAGGAAGACATCTGATAATCGCCCGAATATTATCCTGCTTCTTACTGATGACCAGCGGAATGATACGCTTGGCTGTGCCGGGCATCCGGTTGTTCAGACCCCGAATATTGACAGCCTGGCGGCCCGGGGGGTTCGATTTGAAAACTGTTTCGTGACGACGTCGATCTGTGCGGCCAGTCGTGCTTCCATTTTTACCGGCTTATGCGAACGGACTCACGGCTATACCTTTGGAAAGCCCGCGGTGGCCAAAAGCTATACCATGGCCAGTTATCCGGTGTTGCTTCGTCGTTCGGGCTATCGGACCGGTTTTATTGGCAAATTTGGATGTAAAATGCAAGATGATAAGGAGATGTTCGATTACAAGAAGGTTGTACGCGGCCCCGGTTATCTGAAGCAGCCCGATGGAAGTGTTCTGGAAAGTACCGAGGTGATGGGGGGGTTGGCAAAGGATTTTATTCAAGAAAATGACAATCGTCCTTTCTGCTTGTCGGTGAGTTTTCATGCCTCTCATGCAAATGATGGCGATACAACGCCTGGTGAAGGGCATTATCCATTTCCCAAAGGTGTCAGTCATCTTTACGTTGGTGAGACGATGGCGGCTCCCGATCTATCGGATCCAAAGTACTTTGATACCCTCCCGGAATTTTTGAAAAAGTCCATGAATCGTAAGCGGTTTTACTGGCGTTGGGATACTCCCCAAAAGTACCAGGTGAATATGCGGGCCTATTTCCGCATGCTCAGTGGTATTGATGCGGTTGTCGGTGAGTTAATCGAAACGCTCAAGGAAAAGGGGCTGGCCGATAATACGATCATTATCTATACGGCGGATAACGGCTATTTTATGGGCGATCGGGGTTTTGCCGGCAAGTGGAATCATTTTGAGCAGTCGTTACGTGTTCCGCTGGTGGTTTACGATCCCCGGTTACCCCAGGCCGCTCGCGGGCGTACGGTGGCGCCTATGGCCCTGAATATTGACCTGGCCCCAACGATCTTGGAGTTAGCGGACCTGCCAACCCCCCGGCATTACCAGGGGCAAAGCGTCATGCCCATCGTCAAGGCGGGATCTGTAAAAGAGGGGCCATGGCGTCAGGAGTTTTTCTGTGAACACCTTATGAACAATGAATTTATACCCAAATGGGAAGGGGTTCGCACGGAACGTTACAAATATGCACGCTATTTTGAGCAGACTCCGCCTTATGAATTCTTACACGATCTGGAAAAAGACCCAACGGAATTAAACAATTTAGCATCCGACACACAGTATCAAGAGGTACTCAAGCAACTGCGTGCCAAGACCCAGGGATTTGCCGATCGCTATTCGGCTCAAAAACCCTAAGGCCCTGTCATTGCCCCACCATATGTGAATCATCGAGACGCCGGGGTTATGCCTGACGCCGGGGTCATAAATATTTTGAAGTTCAATTTCCGGATCTTCAAGTGCGATTTGAAAGAGGTGAAATCACTTTTGAGGTGGGAATCTTGATTATTTATTTGGGCCTTTTTTGTCGCCGAGGCTTTTGATGGTTTCAGTTATATCGCCAATTTGCGTGATTCTGAGGCCGAAGTTTTCACCGATCTTAATTGGTTGGCCCAGGCCGATCGTGTGGTTATTGACCATCAGGTCGATTTGTTGATACGCATCTTTATTGAACTGAATGATACTGCCAATGCTGAATTTGAGCACATTATTGATACTCATGCGTTTTTGGGCGACTTTGACAATAATGGGAATTTTGACCTTGAGTATCTGGTCGAGGTTGGCCATCGCGTCTTTTAAGACTTCGTCCCTGGTCTCGATTGAAGTTTTCGTATCCATATCAGCAGAATCCAGCGGGTTAGATTGTTCGTAAGCGTCTGTCATATAATTGTTTACATGTAAATATCTGGTTTTTTTTCCGTCTCTTCAAGCCTGCTTTTCAATACGAAAATGGACTTTTTGCACGGGAGTCACCCCTATAGTATCGGCTGAATCGCCTTTATGCTACATAAAATAGTGGTAGAAAACGAAATTTATCGGACGTGGCCACCGGAAAGGTCGTCAATCGGGGCTGTTTTCTTGAGAATATTTTGAAATAATAGTTTTTTCTTGACAGCCTGATATATCTTTTTTATCCTTGTTCGATAATTGTCTCTGCACAGACTGTTTGCGGGACATAATCGTGTGAAGAGTGACGCCCGCGTCATAATTTTTTCAAGCCTGTTTCTGCTTCTTAAAAGCCGATTGCTGAGGCGATCGCCTTTTGCCGCAGAAATTGAGAGTTAATGTATTTTATTTGAATAAAACGAGTTAGGATAGCTATGTTACCAACCAAGAAAATGTCAAAAAATCGTACTCGAACGCGTCGCAGTCATCATGCCCTCGCGACGGTGAACTATTCCATTTGTAAAAATTGTGGCAAAGCCAGGCTTCCTCATGCGATGTGTGAGTGTGGCTATGTTCACAAATCGCTTTCAGTGAAGATTTCCGATTAGTCTCGCGGTGAGATATGGCGTAAAGCCGCCATGTTTTTTGGCTTGCAAGTTCTTATTATTCAATGCTTTAAGTTGAAATACGGTGTGACCGGTTTTGACGGTATTGTTTTGATGGATATTTGTATGGTCGATGGTCTTTCACCGATGGGATCTGTTGTGTGCCCTTTGTGTCCGACGTTGATCAGGGGTATAAAAGTCAACTTTTTCATTAAGCATCGCTTTGTGCCGACGTCAACGTCATAAGTATTTTGAAGCCTTTTTTTCGCATTTTAAAGTCTAATTTTAGATACGAAAGACAACTTTTGACGCGTATATCTGTGTCGAGCGTTTGAACCAGGGAATGAATTTTAACAATAATGTCAAAACGGGAATGAGTTTTGATGTTTAATTGCGGGATTATTAATTGATGCGGATAGCTGTTGATGCCATGGGGGGCGACAAAGCTCCAGACGAAATAGTTGCCGGTGTGCTGGCAAGTCTCGAGCAATTGGATGATAATCATATTGTACTGATCGGAGATGAACCGCGTATTCTTGAACTACTTGGAGACCCTTCGGTATGGAAGGAGAAGGTTTCGGTGGTTCATGCCTCAGAGGTCATTGAAATGGATGATTCTCCGGTTGAGGCGTTGAAGAAAAAACGTAAAAGCTCCATTTCGATCATGTCTAAAATGGCCAAAGAAGGCTCTGTGGATATTGTTTTAAGTGCCGGGAATACCGGGGCGTGTGTGGCGGCGTGTCAAATGCGAATGCGTTTATTGCCGGGTGTCCAAAAGCCGGGCATCCTGGTGGTTTTTCCAACGATCGCCGGCCCGATAGTCATTTGTGACGTGGGCGCCAATGTGGCGCCAAAGCACATCCACCTTCACCAGTATGCCTTGATGGCGTCGGTCTATGCCAGGGAAGTTCTTGGCGTGACACATCCAACGGTTGGCTTGCTCAGTATTGGCCAGGAGGATTCCAAAGGGAATGAACTGGTAAAAAAAACCAACCGTCTTATGCGTGAAGATGACCGGATCGATTTCATTGGTAACGTTGAGCCGCGGTCGATCTTACAGCGTCCCTCAGACGTATTGATTTGCGAAGGCTTTGTCGGGAATATTATCCTGAAACTTACCGAAGGCCTGGCCGAAGGGATTTTCAGATTTATTGGGAAAGAATTTGCCAGGCAGAAACCTGAATTATTACCCCATTTTAAGCCGGTCGTAGAAAGCATTTATGCCAAGCATGACTATAATGAATATGGTGGGGCCCCGTTACTGGGCGTGAATGGCACCTGTGTTATCTGTCATGGGAGCAGTGATGCTCGTGCGATCAAAAACGCGATTCTGATCGCTTTGCGTCAGGCGAAAACGGATATTAATAGTAAAATTGTTGAGCAACTCGCCAAGACCAGTGATGCCCTGAAGGATTAGGTGTTCGCTTCCTGCGATTAAGGGTTGGGTGGTTCAAGCATTTGCCACTCCGTGAGCGTCAGTTCATTTCTTTCGATCGATAAGAACTCTGGTGCCCGCCTAAACAGGTATGACGGAAAGTCTAGAATCGCAATATTGTTATTGTACTGAAGAAGAAAAAAATCTCTAAATAAAGTAAAGATATATACATATGACGAAAGATGTTAAGGGTCGAAAATTTTCGCAGGAACGACGAGCGGTTATCACCGGTACCGGCCGTGCGTTGCCGGAAAAGATTCTTTCAAATCTCGATTTGGAAAAGATGGTGGACACCTCAGATGAATGGATTACCACTCGCACGGGCATTAAAGAGCGGAGGATTGCCAGTGAGGGTCAGACGACCGCATCGCTGGGTCTTGAGGCCTCTCGCCGCGCGTTGGAGATGGCGGGCCTGGATGCCAGTGACCTGGATGCTATTATCTGTGGTACCGTCACACCGGAGATGGTTTTTCCGGCTACGGCCTGTTTTATTCAGGAGGGGCTGGGTAATACGCAGTGCTGTGCGTTTGATCTGACGGCGGCCTGTAGCGGCTTTACATATGCCATGGGAATCGCGGCTTCTTTTATTTCCTCCGGGCAATATGACAATGTTTTGGTTGTCGGTGCGGAAGTCTTGTCCAATATAGTTAATTATGAAGACCGGACGACCTGTATATTGTTTGGCGATGGTGCCGGGGCGGTGTTGTTGCAAGCGAAGGAAAATACGGCCAAGGGGGTTCTGTACAATAGTATGCATGCAGACGGCTCGGGCTGGAAAACATTAAACTGCAAGGCGTATGGCAGTCGTTACCCGGTGACCAGGGAACTGGAGGATCAGGGCGATTTATATATGATGGTTCATGGGCGAGGGACCTACCAAACCGCGGTACGACGGATCGTTGAGCTGATCGAGGAAGCGTATAGTCAATGTGGGATAAGCAATGATGATATTGCCCTGGTGATCCCACATCAGATGAATGCCCGGATCATTGAATCGGTGATCAAACGTTTGAAATTACCCAAAGAAAAGATGTTTGTCAATATTGAGAAATATGGTAATACATCAGCGGCGTCCATACCGATTGCGTTGGATGAAGCGATTCGCGACGGCCATGCCAAAGAGGGCGACCTGGTTGTCCTGGTGGCTTTTGGCGGTGGATTGACCTGGGCGGTGAACTTGGTTCAACTGTAACGGCATTGACGAAGGTGCACTCTTAGCTATTGATTTACATTACTTTCAAAATGATTGAAAGGATTTGACTTGAAAACTGTATTCATGTTTCCCGGGCAGGGCGCTCAGAAGGTGTCCATGGGCAAAGCTCTGGCTGAGCGTGTCCCGCAAGTCGCTGATCTATATAAAAAGGCGAATGATATAGTGGGATATGATCTGGCTTCTATTTGCTTTGACGGCCCTGAGGAGAAACTCAATACCACTGAAATCGCTCAGCCGGCGATTTTTGTGACCAGCGTTGCGGCCCTGGAAGCGATGCGTGCCGGTCAGCTGGGGGCAGAGGAGGGCTTAGCGGACATTACACCGGATGCCTGTGCCGGTTTAAGCCTGGGGGAATATACCGCCTTGTATGCCGCGGGTGCCCTGGATTTCAAAAACGCATTATCGCTGGTTCAGTTGCGTGGGCGTAGTATGCAGGAGGCTGCTGAGCAGCGAAAGGGGACCATGGTGTCGATCATGGGCCTGGATGAAGAGGGGGTCGATAAACTCTGTGAGGCGGTGAAGGCGAAAAACGTTGTCGAAGATGACGGCCTGGAATCGTTTGTCAGTCCTGTGAATTTTAATTGCCCGGGCCAGATCGTTATTAGCGGTTCTATAAAAGCTTCCGGCCTGGCCGCTGAGATGGCCGAAGAATTTGGGGCCAGCCGGGCGATCCCATTACAGGTTGCCGGGGCATTTCATACCCGAATGATGGCACCGGCCGCCCAGCAGTTAGGTGCCGCATTGGCTCAGTGCGAGTTTTTGGATTTGCATTGTCCGGTCATTGCCAATGTTGATGCACAGTTTTATGAAAATACCGGTGTGATACCTGAAAAATTAATGAAACAGCTGGTGGGGGCCGTACGGTGGCAACAATCGGTGGAATCTCTACTTGAGCAGGGATATGAGCGGTTTGTAGAAATCGGTCCGGCACGCGTATTGACCGGCCTGGTGAAAAAGACCACCCGGGCGGCAAAGAAAAAAGTTACAATGCTTAATGCCAATGCATTAGCATGATAGAGTAATAAACAGACTTCTAAAAAAAATGACACGAGTGTCATGATATGGAGATAAATATGACTGAAAAACGTTTAGCAATTGTTACCGGCGGGGGTAGAGGCATTGGCCTGGCGATCGTGATGGCCCTGGAAAAACAGGGGCGTAAGGTTGTGGCCATGGATATCGACAAGGCCCGTCTGGCTGAGCTGCAGGAGAAGGCTGAGAAGGAAGGCCTGGACATTCTCACCGAATGCATTGACATCACCGACTCCGATGCCCTGACGGCTTGCATGGAGCGATTGGGCGACGCGCATGGCGGCATTGGCATTCTGGTCAATAATGCCGGGATTACGCGTGACGGCCTGGTGGTGACGATCTCCGATGACGATTTTGATAAAGTGATCGCCATTAACTTAAAGGCATCGTTTGTGGCGACCCGAGCGGCGACCAAATCGATGATGCGTCACCGTTTTGGTCGCATTATCAGTATTTCCAGTGTCTCTGGTGTGATCGGGAATGCCGGTCAATCCAACTACGCGGCGAGTAAGGCCGCCTTGATTGGTATGTCCAAATGTGTAGCGAGAGAATTTGCCAAGCGAAATATTACCGCCAATTGCGTGGCACCCGGCTTTATTGTGACTGAAATGACAGCTGTTTTGCCTGAGAAAGCCAAAGATTATGCCAAAAGCGCGATTCCGATGAACAAGTTTGGGGCCGTAGAGGATATTGCCAATGCGGTGGCCTTTTTTGCCTCCGATGATTCTGGCTATATTACCGGGCAGGTTCTTTGTGTTGATGGTGGCATGGCGATGTAAAAAATGCTACTTTTGAGCATTTTTTATGCTAATAAAAATAATAAAAATAATAATCTGAGGTTGTCTTTTGGCGAGAAAGTTTGTAAGTCTTTTAATATAAAGCACTTGCGAATATTTTAGAAATTTATTATCTTTCACTAATATTACCACAAAAGACTTGTATCGTACCGATTCAGCGGTTATATTACCGCACTTGAAAATTAAATACGAATGACCGTTTCAAAAGTTTTGTAAGAAACTGATAATAATGTTGTTTCTTACCGAATGATTCTATATAACAAGAATTGACTTTTGATAATGTACCTATAATAATTACTAAAATTTAAAAGCCCAGATGATCGACACGGTGTCTTTCGGGCTGGAATAAATTTATTGTGCGCAAGGAGGTTTTTGCGTGACCAACGACGTTGAAGTCAAAGTAAAAGCAATAGTAGCTGAACAACTGGGTGTAGATCAGGCAGAGATTTCTCGTGAGACTTCTTTTGTTAACGATCTGAATGCAGACAGTTTGGATACAGTAGAACTGGTTATGGAATTCGAAGACGAGTTCGACATGAGCATTCCCGATGAAGAGGCTGAAAAGATTCAGACCGTCGGGCAGGCGATTGAACATATCGAACAACACTTGAATGCTGATTAATCCCGGCGTTTGATTGGAACCTGGGCGTTCCTAAATAAATTCGGCTTTTACAGCGTTGCGTTGTAGAGGTCGAATTATCCCGGAAAGGCATCTTTGAGAGTTTAACGATTTTCAGAGGGTGATCTATTCGAGGCGTCCACTTCATTCCAAATATATTTTAGTTGCCGGACTGCCTGGAGCGAAACCAGGTGGTTGCAACTATTATTAAACAGAATAGCAAAGAGTCTATCCCTGTCTTTGGGGCAGTGATAGGCTAATTTTTTTAAAACACAGAAGCGGCATAGACCGATCATGAAAGCAGTGAGAAAACAGGTGGATTGAATGGCCAATCGGCGTGTGGTAATAACCGGAATGGGAGTGGTGACCTCCTTTGGACAATCCTTATCCGATACATGGGACTGTATCGTGAACGGCAGGAGTGGTGTTAAAACGATCGAGAAGTTTGACACTTCGGACTACCCCGTTCATATCGGCGGAGAAATAACGAATTTTGATCCAACACCGCTTATCGAACATCGCGAAGCCAAGCGGATCGATACCTTTGCCTTGTATGCCATGGTCGGAGCGATCAATGCGGTCAAGGACAGTGGGCTTGAATTGGATTCAGT
>JAIPFO010000099.1 GCA_021736565.1 Phycisphaerae bacterium
CCCTTCGATCCGCAGTCGGCGTAATTAAAATACAATCCCGTCGGGCCGGTCGCATGCAGATAGTACGCGCCACTCTTGGCAAAACCGTTCTTTTCAGACAGCCCAAAGTCCGTCCCCAGCACCGAATCCAGCGCTTCGATCAGTATGACATTATAAGTTGTCCCATAGACCCAGTAACCCGGTCCTTCCGGGTAGGCGCCATCCGGTTCGTATTCTTCCATGGCAAGCTGAACCTTGTTGACGCTTCGATGAACGACCGTCTCGGCAAGTTCCGGCTCATCTTCCATCACCGCCAGTGCCCCGCAGGTCATGCCCGCATGACAAACCTGGTTCCAGTTGATATTCGATTTGACCCACCAGTTGTAGCTTTTGCCATCAAGCGATTTCTGAATCCCCATCTCAATGATTGCTTTTCGAATGACCTTCCGGCTTTCAACCGACAGACCGTTATACAGCCAGTCATACCCGATCGCCATCGCCATCGTCATCTCCGCCACGTCCAAAAAATGGCTCGGGTTCCAGTCGGTAAAATTAGCAATGGCCAGCATTTCCTGCTCGGCGCGTTTGAGATACTTTTCATCGCCGGTCGACCTGTAAGCCCAGCTCAGGTTGAATATCCGCTGAAGTGCATTTCTCGAAACGCTTAAAAGACGCCTGCCGATCTTTTTGCGTTCGACCGGCTTTTTACCGATCAAACCATCAGCCTGGCCGATGATCGCTTTGTGTAAGATCTTCAGCTCGGCCGACGCACTTATCTTATTCTTAATACCCGCAAGCTCCGCATCACTGAGAAATAACCTTGGATGCGACCGGGGAGTCTGCCCCAGGGCAGCCCGAACCTGCTTAAGCGGTATATCCACTATCGGACTGTCAGCGAACCGAACGGTGACCGGATTGTCAATACGGTCTTTAAAGTCATTTAAATAGGCCCGCCATAACGGCATCGTCTTGATCGCCCCCGCTTTCTCCCAGCCATAGCCGACATAATAGGTAGTCAACGGCCGAGAACCTTTCTCTGCGATCAAATAGATGTGCCCTTCATCTTTTTTCTTACTGACGACGTGGTCTGAATCGCTAACGGCAGGCGAAGCAACCAGGACGGCGGTGCCAACCCCTGAACCATCA
This sequence comes from Phycisphaerae bacterium, assembly GCA_021736565.1. Taxonomy (GTDB): domain Bacteria; phylum Planctomycetota; class Phycisphaerae; order Sedimentisphaerales; family SM23-30; genus JAIPFO01. The sequence goes on from JAIPFO010000099.1 coordinate 1,126, forward strand.
ATTTCCTCCCAGCACCCCGCAAGCCCCTTGTCAATGTCGTAAAAACTTTTAGCCTTTGAATCGTGGGTGGTCACGCCAACGGCAAATTGCTTTATGCCGGCGGCGTCTGGCCCGTCAAAGGTGCAATCAAAACGACATAACCGCTGGCCCAGGTCAATCGTGACCCGCTTGGTCTCAATAAGCTTTTTACCTGACGCCTTCCATGACTTGTCATACGTCAATTCAAATATACTTCGAATGGGGCCGTTGGCGATCACTTTCCACTGGTCATAAACATTGGAATGCAGATACTTACCGTTCTCAACTATCCGGACGCCCCCACAACCAGTCGTCTTACCCACATGATAGGGATCATACCCTTCCCCCCAATCTTTATGATAGGTCTTCTCTTTCATCTGTCCGTACCATTTGTTAATGATCGGATATGGGACACGTTTAAACCAGCAGTCAACCCCCGAATTGACCGCATCCTTCCACAAACCGGGCCCGTACATTCGAAAAGCGATCAAATCATTTTCCCAGGCAAAGTCGTCTTCACGTTCAGGGACAAAACGGCAAAAGGTCGCAATTTTTGATGCCGGCTTTTCCATCGCTGCAGGCTGCTTCATGATCCAGAAATATTTCTTCTCGCCCGGCGCAAAATCTGCCTGAAAAAGCAATGTAGACGACGGACCATCCTCGACAATTTGCGTCAGCAACAGCCGATTGGTCTTAAACTCCAATACCGCAACATTGTCCTTTGCTAACCCCGCAACCGTTTTTTTTACGTCTTTCCAATCCAAGCTCACCGTTTGGCTGTCTCTGAACGACAGTGTCGGATTCTCGACAATGATCTTTCGAACCGGCCCGCCATCTCGCATCGCGATCTTACAAACTTCACTGCCGGCCAGCAGGAAAGCCCCCACACCGTAAACCTCCGTCTGGTCGTCGGTCACTTTTCTTGGATCGGCGCCAATGGGCTGAACATTACCCAGTTTGCCGTCCGGATGCACACAGCGGACCAATTCAACCCATGCCTTTTCAACGGCCGGCCGATAAGTCTTAGCATCCAGAAGCCCTTGATTGACCCCCCAGGCCAGGGCGTAACAATAAAACCCGCTGCCGCTGGCTTCTTTGGTCCCGAAGGTCTCCGGGTCGAGCAGACTGGAATGCCACATCCCCTCGGCCGGCTGGATCTTCATGATCCTGGCAGCCATCTTTTTATACAGCGCTTCATACTTAACGCGGTCGGGATAATCGTCCGGCATCTCTTCAAGCACCCGAACCAGGCCGCCCATCACCCAGCCGTTACCACGCGACCAGAAAACCTTCTCACCGTTGGCTTCGCGTTTCTTAAAGTACCGGTCGTCCCGGAAGTAAAGGTCTTCTTCCGTGTCGAACAGGTAATCCGTCGTCGCCCAGAATTCCTTGTTCATGTAATCCAGATACTTCTGTTCGCCGGTGATCCGTGCCAGCTTCGCCCAGACAGGCGGCGCCATAAACAACGCGTCGCACCAGTTGTAACGTTTCTTGTGTTCCCGGTTATCATGCGTCAGCGGCGTATTGGGCTGATGGGCCAGGATATGATCATACAGCTTTTGGATCGGGCCGATCATTTTCGGGTCTTTGTGCTTTTTGTACATTTCAATATACATCTGCGCAACGGCATGATCATCCGCATGATAAACATTATTTTCGCGTTTATGCGGCTGCCAGTTATTCTTTTCGCCAAATCCCAACAGGGCATTGTCATAGGTCTCATTGCCGGCCATTTGTGCCCACGCCGTCATACCCGCAAACAAAGCCCCGTGGGTCCAGTCGGTCGTATCATGCTTACTGGGATGAGCCAGCTGCCAGTCGGCAACCTTTTTCATGACCGCCTTGATGGACGCCGGGTCAAGACCAGTCTCTTCTGCCTTGAGAAATGAAACGAATGACAATAACAGCCCAATTACAATAACGGTGGTCAGAGTGGTCCTTTTCATCATTTGCCTTTCATAGCTATTTAGATATTTTTAAGGGTTCACGAAATTATAAAAAAGTTTCCGCCCAAGGCGGTCACCAACAAGTGTTTGAAAGGCTAATATAACTTAGCCCGGCCCAAACGATCGCAGCAAGTGACGCCCTGAGTGAATAAGGTAAACGATGTCTCCCCCCCCCTTTATTCTGTATTACACGCGATCGGGCAAAATGATGCGCAATGAGTCTAACAGGGTTTGCAATGCATTGTCTTTTCCGGCAACCTTTCGAAAATACAAACCGGCATAGTCGGTCAGATTGGCCTCATAAAGACATAATCTCATCCCGTCATTACGCTGCAGGGTAACCGGCCGCTGAATATGACGCGTTGGTGCCAGAGAATTCAGACGGGTTGTAGTGTAGTCAGTTTCATTGGAATTATCCAACCGGTCCCATCTCGAGGCCCAGCAGGTGTGATCCTCTGGAAAGACAAAGGTGGTCTGTTCTTCGGTGATCACAAAATCCTTCAAAGCAGGTTGCTCAGGAAACAGGGACCAAAATGCCACGCCGTCATCATAGACCCTGAACGCAACAGCAAACCGTCGCTTCAGCCCATTGGTCTCCGAAAGGTTGACCGTCAGGTAATTGTAATGATTGCGAACAGCTGTATCCTTCCCTGCCGGTACGGTATAGTTTTCATCCACTTGACCGGACCGGGTCCAATCGATCTTCAGCCCTGACCCAAGGGCACCGCCATCCTGAAAGACATTACCAAACGTCAGGTCCTTAACAATCACCCGATCGCCCCGTATAATACGGCCATGAAGCACACCATCAGGCCAAAGGGTTAACCCCACCGTGGGGGTTAACAGCGGGGATGAGACGGCATACTGCGGCATCGTAGAGGCGTGCAAGCGACCCACCATGCAAAAAACGACTAATATCCACAATACCCGTAAACGCACCAACTATTTGCTCTCCATTTCAATCTTACCTTTTCAAAATGTTATCTTTTTCACTTTTTGGTGCCCTGATTCCTTGGGCCGCAGGGTTTTGCGTACCATTTGACGAATAGACACTTTCGAACAGATCCTCGAAAGTCATCAAAATGATCAGGGTCGCATTCTAACGGCCCTGCAACGACACCACGACAGGGCGATCACAATGAAAAAGTACGAATGGACTCACTTAAAACGGCGATTCTAGATCCCAAAAGGGCTGTCTCATCTACTTCCCCCCGTCGCCCTCGGCACGCTCAGAACGGCCCGTTTCCCACTTGGCTTTCCAGGTTGTTAGTTCATTTTCGTTCTTTTTCTGATACTCATCGAGCAAGTGCCGGGCATCCTTCAGACGGCGATCCATGTCGAACAACCGGTTCGCCTGGCGTGCCAGATTCGTTGTATTCCAGTCGGCCTTGTCACCAAACTTAACCGGCACCTCGTAAATCTTCCAGTCATCACTGCGCTGGGTTGCCAAGGGTGCCGCGTCAAAATTATACCGGGGCTTCAGGTTTCCCATGGGATTACGCCCCCAGGCGTAGCGGAAGTGAATCGGATCGGCAACATACGGGCTGGAAAGAACTATCGTCTTATAATCGTAAACCGGCTGGTTGCGGCTGTCTTTTCTGATGACCCGGTGTTCCACTTTGGCCGGTTGAAAACGGCGGTCTTTACCGGCAATCGCAAAGCCCTCGATCGGATTCTCATTGCCGGCGTCAACGGGCACGTCAAGTGTCAGGACGACCTGACCATCTTGCGTATTCATCCCGGTGATCAGAGGCGGTTTCCATTCAATATTCTTGCCATACTGTGTCGACAGGGCCCACCGGGCGATCCGCTCGCCGACCGGAACCTTCAGCCCCGGGTGATACCAGGCGCGTCGCATGTCGTAGCTGCTGGCAAACCCGACATTCTTATCGCCGGCCTTGACAAAATCCAGGTAAGTCTGGTACTGCACCTGCCGGATATATTGTCCTTCATTGACCATCATTTCCAGGTAATTGTCCAGGGTCTGGAATGCACCGTCCGTACACAGTGAGATAATACCAAACGCCATCGTCTGATCCTCGAAATTCGCACGCCAGGCCTCTATCATCTTTCCAAAGAGCTGGTAATACATCACATACCCCTCCTGCGATGCATTGCTATACCCCTGGTGCCAGATGGCGCCCTTGACCGGCAGGCCGGCGATCGGCGCGATCATGCTCGCATAGCAATTACCCGGCCTGTTATAATCCATTGCAGGCCCGGGCCTCAAGTCAGACGGCACCTTCCGGTCAGCAGGGATCGCCTTTCCATCCTTCTTCATACGTTCAGCCCACTGGTTATACTGTTTGACCCTGTCTGCAAGATCTTTCTGAGGGTTGAATGCCGAAACCTTCTTATCCCATTCGGCCAGCTTGGCCTGAACCTCCGGCGTATCGGCCGCCTTGAGCACATCGATCGGCAGCCACGTCTCAAGACACGACCCGCCGCGCGAAACATCGATCACACCGATAGGTACCTGCGAAGCCATGTGAATACGCCGGGCAAACACATACCCGATCGCCGAGAGTTCCTCAACGATCTTCGGTGTACACACGTCCCAGTCGCCTTTGCGGTAGTGCTGGTCAAAAAAACTGTGCCACTCGTACAAACGCGGAAAATCTTGCTTGACTTTCGGCCCGTTCTGAGCAGGCACCGTCAGGATCCGGATATTCCGAAAGTTTGCCGACGCGATCTCCAGGCTGCCGTCTTCAGTGCGGCAGATCGGGTGCTCCATATTGCTCTGTCCGCCCAGCACCCAGAGGTCACCAACCAGAATATTCTCAAGCTTGATCGTTTTGTCTTTGCATTGAATGATTATCTCACGCGGCCTGGAACTGGCCGGCAACGCAGGAAACGTCACTTTCCACCGGCGGTCCTTCCCCGCTGTTACCGACCGCTGCTGCCCGTCAAGTTTCCCCTTCACTATTTCGCCCGGCGATGCCCAGCCCCAGATCCCGATGGGCTTCTCACGCTGAATGACCATGTTGGACTGAAACAGATTGTGCAGGCAGAACCCTGCACCGCTTGCAGGGACATCAACGCGATCCTCACCCCGCACCAAATCCGAAGGCCTGCCCGCCGCCATAACAAAGGCTTGAAACGCCAGGAGTACGGCACACAGGGTTAATGTCATTCGGATTCGTGGACTTCTCTTTACTGTTGACATAATACGGTTCCTTTATTCAGGTATGATTTGTTTTCCCCGTTTGCTCTTGCTTTCGGTATCAAGAGGGCCACACGATTCAACCTTGTGAGAAATATCAATGTCCCTCACAGAGCCGGACTTGTGGATTTCACACATCCGGCGCTTCGGCCTGGCGCAACTCACAGGTGACCATGGTAAAACGCAGGCATGATTTTCGGGGTCGGCAACAGGGTCTGTTCAAAATATTCTGAAAATATTGCCCCGCTTTTTTTATGTTTCTGGCTGCGCCTGTTGAGCCATTTATGCCCCCTCGTAGGTGTCAACCTATAGAGTGAACCCGCGAAGTTCGCATAGTTCTCGCTCACGCCGTAGTACGGATAATGGCCTGGCAGTTTGGCGTCCAGGGGCTCCCAGCCCTCTTTGGCTTTGTCCTTGTTTCTTGCCTTTCTGAGCCAGTTTCCATCGCTTTACGTGTCGCAACGAACTTCTTACCGCGGGGGGCAAGTGTAGCGATTTACATTTTTTTCGATTTCACTTTAGGGGCTCAAGGGTCACCGGCCCGAGCAATCCTGACGAAACAAGCGGAGTCTTCTTGTCATGCCGACCTTGCATGTTGGTGTGGGTTATTCGGTCTTTTTCGTCCAGGAACTGATCGCCGACAAGGCGGTTGTCCCAGACATTGGTCACTTTCACTTCCAGCAGATGCGAACCTTTGCCCACCATCGCCGCCGGAACTTTGACACCGAACGGGTACGTCCAGGTGGTTCCGAGCGACTGGCCGTCGATCGTGACTTCGGCAACCTCACGGACGTCACCAAGGTCCAGCCAACAATCTTTTCCAACGGCCTGATCGATTGCAAACTGAATTGAATAGGTCGCCGTGCCGGAGAAATATTTAACACCGTCAACATTTGACGCGGTCCAGTCGATCAAATTATCCCAATGAACAGCGGCCGGGGCGTTCCTGCCAGGCTGGAACTTCACGGTCCATTTCCCGTTGACAGGAATTGCTTTGCCGGAGTCGTTCGCAAAAAGTTCCGCACTCTTTTTTGGGGCGTCCCCCCCGCGATTGAACACGACAAACGCCGAGCCAAAAGCCGGCAATTCCAGTTCGATATCACAGGAACCCGCTCCATGGCGACCGGTTACGTTTGCCAAACATATCTCACCGGTAACCGGATACCATACTTCGGCCCTGCCATTGGCATCACGGAACCTGCAGGTGACTGTTTTCGTTTCTTTTGCGCTGTTGCAGACAAAATAAACGTCGGCATTGTCGCTGCGGCGGTGAATATAATCAATGCGCAAAGGCCCATCCTGACTGCCGCCCTTTAAAACAGTAAAGTCCTGCTTTACTCCCAGTTGGGCAAGCACCTGACGAGCCGTCATATGTGTGTAAACCCTGCCCTTGCCAAAGGCCCGGACGGCGACAGCTTTTTCAGGATCCAGCACCGGCCAGAACTGCCCTGTTATTTCCTCGACTTGCCGGTCTGCTCCCGGGAAACCTGTCAGCGAATTGGTACGTATCGGCCGAACGGAGCCGACAATGGTTGCACCCTGTTTTACAAGATCGCGAATCTTCTCCAATACATCCATGCAGATGTGGTCATGATCCGTCAGGACCATTAGTTTATATCGCATCGCACCGACGACCAGGTGCCCGGTCTTTGGGTCAACCTTCATTCGCTTAATAATCGAGTTGGCGTCGATGTAGTCATACCCGTATCCGCTGCCCAGCGTTCGGAAATTGACAGCCACAGGTTCCCCACAGTGCAGACACTTGTCTAGCGCATACTGAGGCTTGAGATTCGGATCGATCCGTCGGGGCGGGACAAGATTGGGAGCCTTGTCGCCATAGTAGAAACAGACGTCGGCAACAAAATCTCCCTGCTGCATCAGGTACGAACATCGCGCCATATATTTGAGCATCGGTCCGGACTGCTTCCACCATGTATTGTTGGCATTGAAATGTTCGCCGGCATGGTACACATAACCGGGCAGGCCGGCCTCGGGTGGATTATGCGCGAATGTATGGAAGGTCAGGCGGTTGAGCCCGTCACAAATCGCAACATCAAAGAGCTGCTTGAAGTGCGAGGGGCCATCCTGCCAGTTCCGCCAACCGGTAAAGGATTCCGAATCAACGTAACGACGCCCATAGAGATTGGCGGCACTCGCGGCTTCTTTGGTCACCCAGAAACGCTGGCCGTTCCAGAATTCCCCGCGTGGAATATCAGATTCGCCCAATGCCCAGATCGGATCGACTCGCGGGTAGCCGCCGTGACCGGCTTCGGCACAGAGTTTCATGCCGTGGCGATTGAGAATTTGACGGCTTAAGCGGAAATGCCGTTCGGTCATAAGCTCCCCGACCGTTTTATGATAGTCTGCAATAAAGCGGGTTTGTACGTCTTTATCAGTAAGTTGCCACCCTTCCAGAAGCGGCAGGTATTTGCCGGGGTCATATTTACGGCGGCTCTTGAACTCATCAACAAAATCCTCTGTCCAGTCGTTGGCCGGGTGAACTTCAAAACTGTCATGCGACAGGATCTTCAATATCTTGTGCTCCGGGTCTATTTCGCCGAGTTTGTTTATTATGTGCAGCATGTGCCTTTCTGTCGCTCCGGCACTGAGATGATCGATAAGCAAACCATTAGAGTTGGGGCTTGGGACCACCAGGTTCTGATTCGTACCACGGCAGACAAAACGCATGATCGCCCAGTCCCCCGCCGGCACATCCCATTGAAGACGCCCCGTCTCATCCATCTTGCCGGTAAGATCTATCCCGGAATCAAGCGAGGAGATTTTTTTATCGGCGGACTGAGGAACCGCCAGCACAGAAACGTCATAATGATAGGTTTCACTTTCACAAGGCAGCGGCAAAACCTGATCAAACTTTTTCGGCCCGGTCACGTCCACCGAACTGCTTGCGATACGCTTACTGCCGTCGGACTTTTGGATCCAGGCACCACCGGCATTCCAACTGCTGGCAGCGATCATATTAAGCTCCAGCCCGAGCCGCTTCGCTTCGGTCATTGCATGCTTGATCGTCTTTAAGGATTCTTCACCAAGAAAGGCCGGGCCTTCAGGAACCAGTTCCTTGCCCCGGAGAACGCCTATATCCCAAATCTCAAAACCACGCATCCCCAGTGCCTTGGCCTCTTCCATTTCTCGCGTCATCTGCTCATGATTGACATAGCCGTTCAGCCAGCACCAAAGGGCCCCCGGTCGGGCCTCCATAGGCGGATTCACAAAAGCCGCCGGTGAGATCGTATCGAACGAACTGACTTGGGGGCCATCCCCAACGCCCCGACCGTCATCTGAAACCCTATCGCCAGTCAGGCAACCAGCAAAGACGCAGGAGAGCATCAAAATCAGCGCGATTCTTGTTAATACTGTAGTAATTGATTTCATTTATTAAATTCCTTTACCCGTTGTTTTCAGTTCGTTGGCTTTCATACTTTCTATCACCCTAACCCCTTGTGCAGAATGACTTTAGCATACGTTTTGAATAATGGACACTTTCAAATATCACATCGAAAGTCACTAATCCATGAGCAGGGTATTCTAACAGCCCTGCCGCTCTATCACAATAAAAAAAAAGGACAACAGTACTCCGTGAGGGGGGCGTTTTTTTCTGGCAAGGGATTCCTCCTTATTTTCAACATAAACCACGGTATAACAATTAGTTATATCCTGCCAGAAATAAAGCTCACACACCTCGTGAAGGTCCAGCCAGAGATCATCATCGGCATCGCGGGGCATTTCAAATTGAAGCGAATACGTCGCGGTGCCCGAGAAATATTTGATTCGGTCTATATCCGACGTTGTCCAGTCTGTCAGTTTATCGAACTTAGCAGAATCCGGGGCGCCCCTGTCCGATTGGAATTTCACGGTCCATTTCCCATCAACAGAAATCTTTTGGGCAGATGCGTTCGCAATCTGATCAGCAGTCTTTTTTGGCGACAAACGGTCACGATTGAAGACAACGAATACCGAACCAAAAGCCGGCAGTGCAAGGGCTATATCGCAGTAACCGTCAGCATTGCGACCGGTCACGTTCGCTAAACATATTTCACCCGTTACCGGGCACC
>JAIPFO010000100.1 GCA_021736565.1 Phycisphaerae bacterium
CAGGTTAAAGACCTTAAAGCCGTTATTGGTGAGGATAATATCGACGAGATTCTTGCCAATATCATGCACGTCGCCCTGTACGGTTGCCAGCAGTACCTTTACACTGTCATTTTGTTCCTGTTTGTCCATATAGGGTTCCAGGAACCCTACGCTTTTTTTCATGACTTCGGCCGATTGGAGCACGAAGGGGAGCAATATTTCTCCGCGTCCGAACAGTTCGCCGACGGTCCGCATGGCGGGTACTAATAATCGGTTGACAATTTCCAGGGGTCGGTATCGGGCCATCAGGATCAGCAGAATATCTTCCAATCCATCCTTATCCCCCCGGAGAACTTTCTGGTGCAGGTCCTGTTCGGGCTGGAGGTCCTGCGGGTCCTGGTCGGTGTCCTTTGTCGCATCGCCCTGGGCTTCAAAATGGTCAATAAAGGTCATCAATGGTGATTTTTCGGTATTTTTGACCCGGTCATACAATAGGTCCAGGCAAATCTCCCGGTCTTCCTGGCCGATTTGGGCCAGGGGGAGAATCCTGGCGGAATCGACGATCGCGGCATCCAAACCCGCCTCAACCGCTTCATGCAGAAACATCGAATTCAATATTCGCCGGGCGGCAGGTCGCAGGCCAAATGAGATATTGCTCAATCCCAGCACGGTAAAAACGCCCGGCAATTCAGATTTGATACGTTGAATCGCTTCTATCGTCTGTGTCGCCGCGTCCCGAAGGGTTTCATCACCGGAACCGATGGTAAATGTCAGGGTATCGAAAAGTAGATCCTGGGGCCTTAATCCATATTTTTTGACCGCCAGGTCATAGATCATCCGGGCGGTTTCTACCTTCTCATCGGCGGTCATGGCCATGCCTTTTTCGTTGATCGTCAGGGCAACCACCGCGGCGCCGTACCGTTTGGCCGCCTTGCAAACCCGCTGGAGGTTCTTACCGCCATCTTCCAGGTTGATCGAATTGATGATGCATCGCCCGGGATAGATCTTCAAACTCTCTTCGATACACTCCGGGGTGGTCGAATCGATCATCAGCGGTATCTTTACGGACCCGGCAAATAGTTTGACTAAATGGAGGAGGTCTTTTTTTTCATCACGTCCGGCATAGGCCACGCACAAATCCAGTACCTGGGCTCCTTTGGCCTCCTGGTCGAGTGCTAATTTCAGACATCCTTGATAATCATCCGCCAGCAGCAGTTCACGAAAACGCTTTGACCCATTACAGTTACATCGCTCGCCGATCAATAACGGCCGAATTTCCTGTTCCAATTCAACGGCCTGGTATAAGCTGGATACTGATGGTTTCATTCGTATGCTATCCTCCTAAATGCCTTCCAGTTCACGGACTAATGCACGAATATGCCCCGGTGTTGTCCCGCAGCAGCCGCCAACAATTGTGACACGGTCTTCCACGATAAATTGCTTCATCGCTTTGGCAAAATCATCCGGGGTCATCGGGTAAGCCGTCTGGCCATCGACCACTTCGGGTAGCCCCTGGTTGGGGATGCAGGATATTCGCCCCGTCCAATTGTGGTTGAGATAATGAATGTGCGATTTCATATCCTCCGGCCCGGTTGCGCAGTTCAATCCCAGCGAAAAGATCGGATAAGGCTCAACGGTAGCGACGACTGATTCAATGTCGCTACCGACCAGCATGGTTCCCTGGCGTTCGATCGTGACGGAGAGCATTACCGGTACATTCCGTTGGGCCTTTTCCATTTGGTCAAAACAGCACACCAGCACGGTTTTAACCTGAAGTAAATCCTGACAGGTCTCGACGATCAGTAAATCGACCCCCGCTGTCAGCAATGCCCGGATCTGCACGTTCATCGCATCGGCCAGTTCATCCACGGTGATATGCCCGAGGGAGGGCAGTTTGGTGGTTGGACCAATCGAACCGGCCACATAACGTCCCGGCTGGTTGCCTATCGCCTGGCGGGCATGTTCGACCGCGCGGTGATTGATCGCCTCAACCTGCGTTTCCAGGCCATATTCGGCCAGGACAATCCCCGAGGCACCAAACGTATTGGTTTCCAATACCATTGCCCCGGCGGCCAGGAAATCACGGTGGATATCAATAATGACCTCAGGGGCGGATAAATTCAGGTACTCGTTGCATCCATCATGGGCATCCCAAACCGCATCGTCGAGATTGGCGGCGTGAATGCTGGTTCCGCAGGCACCATCAAATATGATAATATTTTCATCTTTTATACTCAACGTGAACTCCTGAGCGGGCGCATGCTGAAAGCTAATCGGGCTGAGTGTAATGCCTGATCACTGACAGAGGACGTTTTGGCCATTTTACACACGATTTTATTTGTGAGATTCAAATATTTCTGACAGAAATTGTCAACGTATTCAGTTTTTACAGGGTCTTTTGCTTGCATGCAAGAAAAATCCAGGACATCCCGATATCGCCGGGGCCTTGTCTGCCTGTTTTTTCTCTTAAGCTCTCTCTCTGCTATGCCGATAAATAGCTTGAGCGGGGCTTTATTTCCCCATAAAGGCGTCATCGTCAAAACGATCGTGGCGCGTTGAATTTAGTATTAAATCGACATTTTTCCTTGTCAATCCTGACTTTTAGCACTATCATCTGAAGTGATGTATGAAAAGTCCTGCAATTTCGCCTCTGGCAGATGGGGGCCAGCGAGTGCTGGTCATTTATTTGTTGTGGGTCATGGACGTGAGTAATTATGCCCCAGTCAGCCCTTAAAAGATGGTCCCAGCGAGCCTATGATTTTATGGGCCTGAGTGTGGCGGTGATGATCTTTCTGGTGGTCGCCGGCTGCAGGGCCCAATTGCAGGAGCCGACCATGGCTCATTTTGACAGTCCAACCCCCATGTACCGCGTTATGGCGGCTAAATGGGCCGGGGACCATAGCGTGTTCCAGGCGATTCCCAAACTGGTTAATCTGCTTGAAGATGAAGACCGCTCTGTCCGCCTGTATGCCATCGCAGCCCTTAAGCAAATTACAGGGACCGACCAGGGCTACACTCTAAGGGGGGGGGCATTCCAACGAGCCGAGGCGATCGCCCGATGGAATGAATATATCACTGATAATCGCCTTGGCCCTGACAGTGAGGGCATACAGAAAAAATAAATAAACTATGGATAGCAATAAAACCGGACAATCTTTTTCAAGCGCATCTCATATCCACCTGGAAATGAGGGCGCAATGCGCTTATTTGCGGGTGGCCCGTGTGGCGGTTGCCCAGGTCGTTAATCATTTGGGGATGGCCGAAAAGGTCGGTGATACGATCGTTCTGGCGGTTGAGGAGGCGTTGACGAATGTCATTCGGCACAGCTATGACGGCCCCTGTGAGAAGCCCATTATCATCGAGATCAACACGATCCGATGTGACGATGACGGCGAACAAGAAGCGTTGGAAATACTGATACGCGATTTTGGCAAGCAAGTCGACCCTGAAACGATCAAAGGCAGAGATCTGGATGAATTTAAACCTGGTGGTCTCGGTGTTCATATCATCAAATCGGTGATGGACGAATGCCAATATACTCAGGCGTCCGACACCGGCATGCAGTTACGTCTGATCAAATACCTGGCCCCTTCAAAAAAGGATAAAAACAAACCCGAGAGTTCTGATTGCCACGCCAAGGAGTGATTAGTCGTCATTGAACTCGCCCTTTAAGAGGCAGAAGAGGGGTTTTAGTAAAACTTAGGACGCTGGCGTCAAATCGGATATAGAATATTCAATCATGTTAAATCCACACGATATAATCAAAAACGTTAGAAATGAAGGGTCTGCGGTTGTTCTCGAACTGGCCGGTGAAATTGATATGCAATGTTCAACGGAACTTCGGGGTGAGATCATGGCTATTCTTCAGGAGAAGCCCTCGGCGCTGGTGGTCAATATGTCGCAGGTGACGTTTATGGACTCCAGCGGATTGGCCACACTGGTTGAAGCCCTTCAGTGGTCCCGTCGCAATGGCGGTACCTTCAGGCTGTCAGGGCTCCAGGAGAACGTACGGAATGTATTTGAGATCTCACGTTTGGAATCCTTCTTTGAAATTTATGACAGTGAAGCTGAGGCGATGGCCCAATGAGTGTGTGTGAATCTGTTGAAAATTCGTCTGAAAATCCCTCGTTCGCCAGGCGATGGCTGGCTATTGTGGGGCGATGTTCAATAGGCGTGACGCGGAGTTTTCTGGGGAAAATCGGCAGTGTTTTTTTGCTGCTTGCCGAGGCGACTCAGATTGCATTTAAGGGTTTTTTTCTGCCGGGGCATAAACTGGGCAAAGAGGCGCTGTTCTTCCAGATGGTGCGTGTGGGGATAAAGGCGATTCCGATCGTGATCCTAATCCAGATGGCGATCGGTATGATATTGCCCTTACAGATGTATCCGAAACTGGCGGAATTCGGGCAGGCTGACCAGATCGCGACGATCAATGCTATCGCGGGTTTTCGTGAACTCGGCCCCCTGATGACGGCGATTATCCTGAGCGGTTTTGCCGGTGCGAGTATCGCTGCGGAGCTGGGGACGATGGTGACCTCAGAAGAAATTGAGGCGCTGGAGGCTTCGGCGCTGAATCCGGTGCGATTCCTGGTGGTCCCCCGATTGCTGGCGACCGTTCTTATGACTGTAATGCTCACGGTGATCGCCGATGTTGTGATGGTCTTTAGCGGTGTGCTCACTGGAATGAAATTGGGGCTCGACCCGGATACGTATTACCAGATGAGTGTGAGTGCGGTAAATCTTACGGGCTTCGTTACCGGCCTGGTCAAGGCCGCGGTGTATGGGACGTTGATCGGTTTGATCGCCTGCCACCTGGGCCTCTCGGTAAAACCCTGGCAGGGCAGTGAAGGGGTGGGGCAGGCAACAACCAATACGGTTGTCTACAGCATCGTAGCGATCGTGATCTCGGCGGCTATTTTTACAATGATCTTCTATTCGTATGGCCTGTTTAATTGACGCCAGCGTCATCCGTCTTTTGACGTGGGAATTTACTTAGACTGCAATAAATATTATGACCGAAAAAACAGACCCATCTCCCATCCTGATCATCAGCGAGCTGGTCAAAAGCTTCAGCAACCAGCGAGTTCTCGATGGGATCAATTTAGAAGTCTATCCTGGCGAGATCATGGTCATTATGGGCGGTAGCGGCTGTGGTAAGAGCACCCTGCTGCGGCATATCATCGGGTCGATCGCCCCGGATTCGGGCAGTATTAAATTGTTCGGTCAGGAAATGACTACACTTGACGACAAAGCGCTTAACGCAATTCGGAAGCGATTTGGTATTTTGTTCCAGTCTGGTGCATTGTTTAATTCCCTGACCATTGGCGATAACATTGCCCTGATCTTAAAAGAACACACGAACCTGGACGCTACGACGATCGAGATCATGGTCAAGATCAAGCTGGAGCTGGTGAATCTGCGAGAGCATGCCGATAAGATGCCCGCGATGATCAGTGGCGGGATGAAAAAGCGGGCCGGCCTGGCGCGTGCGATCGCGTTGGACCCGAAAATTCTGTTTTATGACGAGCCCAGTGCCGGACTTGACCCGGTGACCAGTGCCCAGATCGACCAGTTGATCATCGACCTGACCAAAAAACTCCACGTGACCAGCGTGGTGGTTACCCATGAAATGGATTCGGCGTTTACGATCGCTGACCGGATGTGCATGCTTGATAAAGGCAAAGTTCTGAAAGTTGGGACACGGCAGGAGTTTGAATGGCTGCGAGACAGTGATCCTGCCGATTGCCCTTCCGAGCAGGATCGACTGATCCGTCAGTTTCTACGTGGCGATGCCGAGGGACCCATTACGGAACGAAAACTTACCAGCGATTACGAAGAAGATCTACTGATGGCCAGTCTCAAGCATGAAAAATAACCGCCGGGGTCCCTTAGTCTCCTGGGCCCTTTTTTGGGGGGGTAAAGGACCGGCTCAGCAATCGCGGTATGAAATTCTAAAAACACTTTTGACGCGAGCATTACGATAGGAATAATTATGGCAAAGAAAAAAAATAATGAAATCGCCGTGGGACTGACTGTTCTGGTTGTCATGATATTAACTGTATTTATTGTTGTTACACTTGCCGACTGGCAGAGTTTGATCTCCGATAAGCTGGAGGTTACGGTCCACATGCCCTATAATCAAGGGGGCCTCAAGGGGCTCGAAGCGGGCAGTCCGGTTCAACTGGGGGGGCTCAAGGTCGGAGAGGTCACGGAAACGAAATTCATTATTCCTGCGCATGTCAAGCCCGACGACCCGAAAATACATGTATCCTTTACGATGGCGATCGTCTTGCCAGAAGGTCAGGGTCTATATGATGATTGTGTTCTTTTGCCCCAAAGCAATGTGCTGGGGAGCCTGGCGACTTTGTCGATCCAGAATCTTGGCGGTGGCCCGGCAAGTACTCTCATTAAAAATGGGGATACGATCAGTAAGGATAAACTTGCCGATAGTTTTATCGACTTTGTCAAGGAAGAGTTTGACCCCGGTAATTATGAGGGCCTGTTAGCCCGGATTAAATATGAAGTGAATCGGGACAAGCCGGATTCAATTTTCAGCTCGCTGGTTACGATGGCGGGCAATTTTAAGGTGATTTCCGAAAAAATTGATTTTCAAGTGACCGAAGATCCTGAAAAGAAGACCCTCATGACCCGGCTCCATTCCATTCTGTTGAGCATGGAGACGATCACCGAAAATATTAATACCCAACTGGATAAAGATAACCCGGAGGCGACGATCGCCAGGCTGAATGTCGCCCTGGGTCAACTTGACGAAAACCTCAGAGAGATCAAGGATGTTGTCACGACGGCTAAACCGGATATTACCGGTATGCTCCGCTCATTGAAGCATACGGCTGAAACCCTTGAAAAGGATATTCCGGTGATCACTGAGAAACTTAAATCCGGGATGACCAAAGCCGAGACGGCCCTGGAGACCGCCAATGTCGCTTTAAATAACCTGAAAGAATTCACCGCGTCGGCGAAGGATGTCATGGCCATTAACCGCGACCGGATCGATCAACTCATCGGAAATATCACCGAGGTGAGCGTCAACCTCAAGCTCGTCAGTCGTGAAGTTCGCCGGGCGCCGTGGAAACTGCTCTACAAGCCCAGCGAAAAAGAACAGAAAATACAGCACCTGGTCGATTCGGCCGGTGCATTCGCCGCCGGTGCCGAGCGGTTGGACCATACGGCTTCCCGTCTGGAACTCCTTATGAAAGGGTCTGGCACGGATGTTACAGATTCGGATGTGATCCAAAACATTCTCACGGAGCTGGAGAGCAGCTTTAAGCAATTCCAGAAAGCGGAGCAGAAATTCTGGGAAGATTTAAAATAGACGTCCGGGTCATAAGTATGTTGCACCCCGTTTTTACGCATTTTAAGGGGTCATTTTAACGCGGAAAAATAGCTTTTGACACGACCATCAAAATAGAGTACTTTTATACTTGAATATTGTAATAGATCGAATGCGTTACGGTTTCAGGACCGTTAGCTTGTATTGTGTAAATTCTTTTTTCCTTTTTGAGTGTTCTTCTTTTTATTGCACGATAAATCGCTGCTGAGCAACGAATTAACGTATAGAAAAGTGCTTAAAATTGACTTGTCATAAGGCGTGATCAAACATTGACGCCCGGGTCATTCCCGGCGTGCCGGGGTTTGAAGGCTCTTTTCCGCATCTTAAGGGTCATATGGAATACGTAAGCCCTTTTTTTATGCGGAATCAACATTCGGAGTTATCGAAATGACCAAGAAAGCTGGTTCTCACATCCCAAGTTTTTGTTCGCATGTCACATCAGCCAATACGGTCCTAAAAGCGGTTTTTGGAAATACTTATGACGGTGGCGTCAAAGATGAGGGTCTCGGGTCGCAACGGGAAAATGTTTCAGTATATGACGGGGCCATGGCTATTTTAATGTTCTTTTTGATTTTACTGGTGGTGACCCCGCCTTGTTTTTCTGACACGGGGCAGACCGGAGAACGATGGGCGAGCAAGGCGAAAGCGGCCATTATGATCAAGGCCTGTCCCCGCCTGGCCTTCATTCGGCGTGCCAACTATGGAATGCGTGGGACCAATGCGGTGATGTTCGCGCAGCGGACGGGCAAGGGGTCGGCGATCTGCACGTACGATCCTGCCAACCCTGAGGCGGGCGCCAAGACGATCTTCAAGACAGATGAGGGATTCATTTTTAATATGAATTCGTCCTACGATGGCCGGAAGCTGGTGTTTTCCTACAAAGAGACCGTCGACGAGCCGTTCCATATCTGGGAGATCGGCGTTGAGGGTCAGGGGTTGCGTCAGTTGACCGATGGGCCATACCATGACGTCAGCCCTGTGTATTACCCGGATGGGCGGATCGTGTTCACCTCGTCGCGTGTGGCGTCCTACTCGCTCTGTCAGAATTATCTCGCCTGTGCACTCTACATCATGCGGGGGGACGGTAGTGATATGCGTCGGTTTGACTTCACGACGCTGTGCACCCTGAGTCCATCGATTCTGCAAGATGGTTCGATCCTGTGCACCCGGTGGGAATACCAGGACAAGAATATCTTTGCCTGGCAGGGGCTCTGGACGGTGAAGCCTGACGGTCGTCAGTTGATGCTTTACCATGGTAATACCTTCCGGATCCCCAACGCGGTCTATGGCGCCCGTGAGATTCCGGGAACACGCACGGCGATCGCGGTTTGGGCGGCCCACCATCAGCCGCCGGTCGGCGATCTGGCTATTGTCGATCGCAGTAAAGGGTTGGAGACCTTCGAGAGCATGTGGAAGGTTACCCAGGTCACCCCGGTGAAGAAGGACCTGGCCGATGGCAAGCATTGGCGCAAGACGGGCGTTGGGACCGGCGAGGCTGATCATTATTACAGTAACGCCTTTGCCGACCCCTTTCCCTTCAGCAAGGATTATTCCATGGTTTCCTTCGGCGGGGAGGACAAGCAACGGCACCATCTGTATGTGCTGGAGCATGCCACCGGCGAGCTTGCCCGTCTTTACAAGAGTGATGCCTCCTGTTTTAGCGCGGTGTCCATTGCTCCGCGGCCGCGGCCCAATGCCATTCCCGGTGACTGCCCCCAGCAAGCCGGGGTCGGGACCTTTTATGTGCAGGATGTTTACCAGGGTCTCCTGCGTCAGGGTGTCAAGCGAGGCATGGTGAAGCAACTTCGGGTCATGTCGCAGCGTCCCAAGAAGTACAATACCGAGGGGCACCGCTATCGGGATCATTACCCGCTGATCGGGCAGGGGACCTACTATGTCAAGGATAATTACGGGACCGTGCCGGTGGATGAGAACGGGTCGGCGTATTTCGAGGTTCCATCCAACATTGAGCTCTACTTTATTGCCCTGGACGCCGACGGCAAGGAGATCCAGCGGATGGGGTCCGTCACGCAGATCACGACAGGGGAGCAGGCTTCCTGCATTGGCTGTCATGAAGATCGGCTCATGCCGCCACCTGTTGGCGGGAACAGTATGGCGCGAATGAAACGCCCGGCCGATAAGATCACCCCGCCGTCCTGGGGGGCAGGTCCGGTGGACTATGTGCGGCATGTCCAGCCGGTGCTGGATAAATACTGCATCCAGTGCCACTCCGGCAACACGGCCAAGAAGGTGGACCTGACCGGTGATAGAACCCGGTTCTACAGCATCAGCTACGAGACCCTTCTTTACGAGGGGTGGGTGGACTACTATTACATTAACGCCGGTCCGAATGGTGTTTTTCCCGCGATGAAGACCGGTTCGTGGGTGAGTAAACTGACCGGGCTCCTGGAATCCGGGCATGGTGATGTAACGGTTGACGCGCAGGGCCGCCGCGCTATCTATGCCTGGATCGATGCCAACGTTCCTTACTACGGCACCTGGGAGATATCCCGCCCGCACACCGTGGGCGGCCGTGACGCCTACGCCAGGACCCTGCCGGGTAAGGGAGCTGTTTTTGCCTATCAGGGCGATGGAGGGGGTTTGTCGGCGTTTGAACCCTGGGTTACGAAGTATGATGACTTTGCGATCCGAAGCAACAAAAAAATAGGTAAGATATCACGAGGCGGCGGCAACACGTTCCACGAGCGTGGCATGATCAACCTCACGCGTCCGGAGGCCAGTCCGATACTCCTTAACCTGCTGGCAAAATCGGCCGGCGGCCGGGCTACCGGCGAAGCGATCTACTTCCAGAGCCAAGACGATGCCAGCTATAAAGAGTTACTGGCGATCCTCAACGAGGCCAGGGATGCCTTGGCCCGGACCCCACGCATGGACATTCC
>JAIPFO010000101.1 GCA_021736565.1 Phycisphaerae bacterium
AACCAGTGTCATAAGTTGTTTAAAGCCGATCTGAATTTCGGAAATCAACCCTTAAGATGGAACCCTGCATCATGCCAAAACCCGATCCCTTTAAAAAAATGGCCCTCCACCTGAAATCGCAAATGCGCAATGGCAGGACTCAGGAGTTCAACTACCTTCTAAAGGGCACCCGAAACCAGAGAAGCAGCCAGAAAATATTCCTGGAGGAAAAGGGCTTCAAAATCGGATTCACCAAGGCCCATCCAGGGCTGATGGGCCTGACAGACTTCAAAAAAGCACTCACGCTGATCTGGGAAAATCGAGCGAAAATAAAGGGCTGGTGGCACTATAAAAAAGAGTTGATCGGACTGGAAATCTGCACACTGGAAGAATTCAACGCCGCCAGAGATGCCTATTTTGAAGGCCCCGTGGAACTCTTCTTCCGAAAACTGTTTGGCCGGTGGTTCTGAACGCTGAAACTGTAAACGACGAATAGCTTACATTCAAATCCGGTAATAAACTTGGAATCCATAGTGACAGATGACCTATACAGAGCAAATAAAAAAAAGGGCAACCCTAAAAATAGAGTCACCCTTAAGCATTCATAGCTAGAATATCTATTGCCTAGTCCAGAAATCCTGTCAACCCTGGCAGCCAGAGCGAGAGCCATGGGATAAATGTACACAGCAGCAAAGTAATCACCATCGACAAAAAGAACGGAAGGATATGCTTGATGACTTTGGTGACGGTTGTATCAGCTACCCCACAACCAAGAAACAGGCATGTCCCTACTGGAGGAGTACACAAACCAATACACAGGTTCATAATAAGGATTATGCCAAAGTGGATCGGATGAACGCCAACAACCTTAACGATCGGCAAGAATATCGGTGTAAAGATCAAGACTGCCGGGGTCATATCCATAAACGTACCGACTAACAGAAGTATAACATTGATCATCAACAGCAGCAGTATTTTATTTCCAGTAGGCAACAAAGCACTTATCGCCTGTGGTACATTCTCAGAAGCAAGTACCCATGACATCGCCATACTGGTGCCAATAAGCATAAATACCACTGCAGTCATTACACCACACTGAAGTAAAATGCCGGGTAGATCGGTAACTTTAACTTCTCGATAAAACAACACTGCCAATATCAACGAATACAAAACAGCAACAGCAGAAGCTTCTGTCGCGGTAAACCATCCAGAAAGAATACCACCTAAGACGATAAATACCAAAAGCAAAGCAGGAAGTGCAATTAAAAACCTCCATACACTATCCTGAAGAGTATATTTATATCCCATACCATAATTGTTTTTTATAGAAACTGCGGCCGAGACAAGGATAAGCCCTAGGCCGACAAGTAGCCCCGGCACTAAGCCTGCTATAAATATTCCTGCAATAGAAACCGCCCCACCGGTGGCAAGCGAATATACGATCATAACATTACTTGGCGGAATGATAAGCCCCGTGGTCGCAGCGGTAATCGTAACGGACGCATTAAAATCCCTGTCATAGCCCATCTTGTTCATCAGTGGGACCATAAATCCACCAACCGAAGAAACGGCGGCAGCAGCAGAGCCGGAAATTGCACCAAAAAGCATACAGGTCAGAACGTTTACAAAAGCAAGGCCACCACGAAACCTGCCGACAAGTGTATCGGCAAATTCGATCAGCCTGCGGGCAATGCCGCCCTGTCCCATCAATAGACCGGACAAAATAAAGAATGGTATCGCAAGAAGTGTAAAACTATCTATGCCCGTGGCGATCTTATGAGAGACCGCTATCGGTGCGGGCAAATCCATCGTTATAAAAGCCAGTGTTGTAGCAATCCCCATGCAAAAGGCAATAGGTACATTTAAAACCAGCAGTATAAGAAAGCTTACAATAAGTATTATAATCGAAAGTTCCATTTTAAACCCTTATATAAAATTACTCGTCAAAACCGATTCAAATACTAAATTACATCAGTTGCTGATTTGCTTGTGTATAGACTTTCGTCACATTTCTGTCCAAAATTTCCCCTCCGTTCAAAAAAACCAATCAAGGAATATAACGTCATAAACGCACCACTTATAGGCACTGCAAGATATACATAGCCTACAGGAATATTCAAGCCAGATGAACGTTGATCCATCTCAAGCGTGCTGAGTACCAAGTCAATACCGCCTATAATCATTATATAGACCGAAAAGGCACAAATCAACGCAAAAACAATCACTTCGGTAAATAGACGAGTGCGAATCGCCAGTTTCTCCACGAAATAATCAATCCCAAGATGCGCACCTCTTCGTAGAGCAACAGCCGCACCCAGCAAAGATACCCATATAAGAAGAAAAATCGCAAGTTCTTCTGTCCACTTGCTTGGATCACCAAGCACCTTTCGAGTAAAAACCTGCCAGAGTACATCAATGACCAGCACTCCAACGACAACCATCACAAGGATCTCCAGTGACTTATCCATCATTTTTTTAATCTTAACAAACATTTATTTTACCTCTTTAATCTTTCTTGCTAAATCGCCAAGCGACTCTTCATACTCATCCCACATGGGCTTAACCGCCTCACGGAAAGGTGCCTTATCCGGAATGATAATTGTAACACCATCGGCCTTTACCACCTCCATTGCTTTTTTCTCAGCTTCGATCCATAACTTTCTCTGCTCGGTCACAGACTCATCTACAGCTTCTTTGAGAATCTTTTTATGCTCATCACTAAGTTTTTCCCAAACGCGTGTACTAATGATAAGCATATCGGGCACCATGACGTGTTCATCGAGAATATAATATTTACATATTTCATAATGCCGCGATAATTGAAATGAAGGCGGATTATTCTCAGCGGCATCGACTACTCCCTGGTCAAGCGATGTGTAAAGCTCACCCCACGATATAGACGTTGGAGCCCCACCCATCGTCGAAATCATACCCATGGCCATAGGGCTATTCATAACCCGAACTTTCATCGTCTCGTTTTTTTCATTTTTTTTCAAGTCCGCTGGAGTATTGATCGGTTGTTTTGCATAAAAACTCCTGGCACCGGCGTCATAATAACAAAGCCCTTTAAGCCTTTTTGTTACCCCTGCTTCAAGAAGCTCCTTACCAATAGGTCCAAGGCATACTTTCCAGAAATGCTCCGAATCACGAAACAGATACGGTAGGCCGAAAATTTTAAGTTTCGGCACAAAAGCCTCCATAGGACCCGAAGATGTCTTCGTCATCGCAAGATACCCAAGCTGAAGCGCCTCGATACATTCCTTTTCGTTACCAAGCGATTCATTGGGAAAAATCTCAACTCGCAAAGTTCCACCTGACTTCTTGGCCACCTGCTCAGCCATATAAACCATACCTTTATGCACAGGATGGGTGACATCAAGCCCATGAGCCAGTTTCAAAACTTTGACCTTCTCTGCGGCATTTTCACTGGAATCATCACACCCGGTCAGCGAAAGCGACACCGTCGCCACCAACAGCCCAACGACCATACCCACAATAAAAAACGAAATTGATTTACTATTCAAAACGAGCTCCCTTCTGGATAACATGACACATAACACGCCAAGTCTCGGTTAGTCCACAGGTTATACATGATACATTTCAACATGTCAAATAGGATTCCCACGTCATAAGTCGTTTCCCGGCTCCCGCCCCCCGCCATTTTAAGATGAGCAAAACAGGCGTCAAACACACGGGGAACGCTGCCATTAGTTTTTTTAACTCCTGATAAAATAAGACCTTACATCATACTTCGCGTGAAGAACTCAAGTCTTACGTCATTTCAAGAACGCCAGACCATTTTCACTCTCGCTCTCACAGAAAAAACACGTTCTCCGGGGTGACTTTCGAACTTCTTTAGTGTCCTGCCCCCTTGTACAGCAGGATTTTTGCCAACCATTTAAAAACAGGTAAAACGTTCACACAATTATAATATAGTTTCACCGAAGGTCACAGATCAGCCTTTGGATGGCGGTTTCTTGACAAATCGACCATAATAAAAAAGTACGAAAATACGCACTTGCAAACCCGTCAATAAACAGTATAACTAACAACAATAATCAATATCTACGGACCTTATTAAGGAGAGCCTCATGCAAAGAAGACATTTTCTAGCCGTATCGGGCCTGGCCGCCCTGACCTCGCTAAAAAAACACGCTACCGCACAACAAAACACACCGGTCAACCCTGATTATATCGAATTGCAACAATACCGCGTTCTCTCGTCCAAAAAGCTGGAACAGCTTATCGCCTATTTACGGGATGCGGCGATCCCCGCCTGGAACCGCCTGAACATCAGCCCCGTTGGCGTTTTCACCATCCAGGATGCCCCCCTGGACCTCTACGTCCTGCTGCCCCACAAAACGCCCGAATCCGCCACCACCGCCTCCATGAAACTTTTAGACGACGAAATATATCTCAAAGCCGCCGCACCCCTGCTCAACGCACCGAAACAGGAACCTGTCTACCAACGAGTCAAAAGCTCGCTGCTGGTCGGCTTCGACGGGTTCCCCAAGGTCAAAACACCCGCCAAGGGCCCTGACCGCACATTCCAGCTGCGAATTTACGAATCACACAACACCTTGTTCCATAAAAAGAAGGTCCACATGTTCAATCAAGGCGGCGAACTGGACATCTTCAAGAAAACCGGCCTGGATCCCGTCTTTTTCGGCAGAGCCGTCATCGGCGAGAAGCTCCCAAACCTTACCTACATGCTGGGCTTTGATAACCAGGACGCCAAGGATAAAGCCTGGAAAGCCTTCCTCGCGCATCCGGACTGGCACAAGCTCAGTAGAGACCCTTTCTATAAAGACACCGTCTCCCAAATCACAAACCTGATACTAAACCCTGTTGATTGTTCTCAAATATAAATACTTCCTTTTAAACTGTTAACTTTCACACTTTTATTGCACGTTAAGCCCTTTTCTAACAGGGCTTTATCGTGATACATGAGTAATGGACACATTCAAAGTCAATCCCGGAAATGGTAAAATATGACGCCATGCATTCTAACAGACTGCGGCTATAACGCATTCGACCCAACACAATAAAAAAAGGATGAATGTACTCTGAATACATAAGGAGTAATTAAATGCCATTCACAATCAAAACGGACTTCCACGTCAAAACTGTTGCGATGGCAGCTATTATTCTGACAATCTTTTTTTGGTCTTACCAAACAATCACCGCACCTGCTAAGGCACTATCCGACCAGCCCGGTAGGGCCCTTTACGCCAAAAACTGCTCCTCATGCCACGGCATAAATCTTCAGGGCGGCAATGCCCAAAGCCTGATCGATCCGGTATGGAAATTTGGTAATTCACACAGTCAGAAATTTAATAACATTAAAAACGGCATCCCACATCTCGGTATGCCCTCGTATAAAAAAAACCTGACCGACCAGCAGATCAACCAGATACTCTCCTTCCTGAAAGAGGCTGAATCCGCCCAAAAATCCGCCACCCCCAAGCCCTCAATGACGCTCCAAACCAATGATTATACCATTAACGTTCAGACATTTGCCCAGGGCCTCGATACCCCATGGTCTATGGTATTTATCAACAGCAACCATGCCCTGGTCACCGAACGCCCGGGTCAACTCCGGCAGGTCCTGAACGGCACACTCCAATCGCAATCGGTAAAAAACACGCCCAACGTTCTCAATGAAGGACAGGGCGGCCTGCTGGATATAGCCATTGACCCGGACTATCTCCATAATAAATGGATATATCTCGCCTACAGCCACGCCCTGCCAACCAGCCCCGGCTCCAGGGAAGAAGCCCCCGCCATGACCCGGCTCCTGCGCGGTCGTATCCAGAATAACACCTGGATCGATCAACAGGTAATCTATCAAGCCCCCCAGGAATCATATCTGACCACCCGCCATCATTACGGATGCCGTATCACTTTCGACCCCAAAGGCTATCTCTATTTCAGCATCGGCGATCGCGGCCACATGGACCATGCCCAGAACCTCACTCGACCCAACGGAAAAATTCACCGCATCCATCCCGATGGTTCCATCCCAGATGACAATCCCTTTATTGACCAGAAGAATGCCCTGCCTTCGATATATACCTATGGCAACCGAAATCCCCAGGGCCTGGCCACCCATCCGGTTACCGGCGATATCTGGCAAACCGAACACGGCCCCATGGGCGGTGACGAACTCAACCTCATCAAGCCTGGCGTCAATTACGGCTGGCCAACAATCACCTACGGCATCAACTACAATGGTACGATCATCACTGAATTGCGTCAAAAACACGGCATGCAGCAGCCGGTCCTTTACTGGACACCCTCTATCGCCGTCTGCGGTATTGACTTCTACCAGGGCAACCTGTTCCCCCGCTGGAAGAATCATCTGCTGGTCACCGCCCTTAAATATGAAGAAGTACGCGTTCTGGACATCAAAGACAACCGCGTTTTGCATCAGGAAATTATCCTCAAAGACGCCGGCCGTGTTCGCGATATTGCCTGCGGGCCTGATGGGGCCATTTACGTCGTTCTCAACAAACCCGGCACCATCCTCCGGCTTACACCAGTGAATAAATAAAACGCTAACGCCGAATAAAGCCAATGGCTATTTTTTATCCAAACCCAACACGTTATTATAAAAGAATACGTTGGTTAACTTTCGCACTTTTTTATACGTTAATTCACTGCTCTGCAGGGCTTTAGCTTACAAATTGAATAAAGGGTAACAACGGGATATTACTCAATATTATAATAAATGAGTCAAAATGCATTCTAAAAGCCCTGTATCAACAACAAATGAAAGATTCAAAAATAAAAAGGACGAAAGCGTACCGTTGTAAACGTCCGATATTTCATCTCTTGGGAGACACATAATGAATATGTTAAGTCTGGCAGAAATGCCTGAAATCAAAGCGGCACTCAATGAAGGGTGGCAACTCACCCTGGTCCCCATCATTCTGGTCGCCGGGGTCATCATCGGAAAAATCGCCCAGTCTATGCTCGGGTCATCAGCCAAACGTTTAAAAAACCAGGGGAAATCCGATTTCCTCCAGATTTTCCTCTACGACCTGAGTAAACCGGCCTTTCTGGCCATCTTCGGCCTGGCGATCTTCCTGTCTCGCTCCGGCCTGAAATTCTCCAATGAAGAGATCCCCGGACTCAACCTGGACCCCTCAACTTATGCACTCTGGTCCAAAGTGGCCCAGGCCGTCATGGCCCTCGCCATAACATGGTTTGTCTACCGGTCCGTTGATCTCGTTGAACTGATCATGAAAAAACGCCCGAAAGATGACGATCAGAACGGCATGGAGCAAATGCTTATCCCCGCCATTCGCAAAACCCTCCGGGTTGTCATCGTGATCATCGCGGGACTGTTCATTGCTGATAATGTCTTCAACCAGGACATCGCGACCATCCTGGCCGCCGCCGGTATCGGCGGCCTGGCGGTTGCACTGGCCGCCAAGGAAACTATCGAGAATTTCTTCGGGTCGATCAATATCTTCGCCGACCGTCCCTTCAAAGTCGGCGAACGCATTAAAAGCAGTGGTTTTGATGGGACCGTCGAAGAGGTAGGCTTTCGCTCCACCCGCATCCGAACCTCCGATGGCCATCTCGTCACCATCCCCAACAGTAAAATTGCAAACAACGCCGTCGAAAATGTCAGCATGCGAACCAATATCAAACGCGTCATTAATCTCGGACTCACCTACGACACCTCACCGGCCAAAATGGAATTAGCCCTCCAACTCATCAAAGACATCCTGGCCAAATTCGAACCGATCAATAACAACCCGGACCTCCTCCCACGCGTTGTCTTTAACGACTTCAAAGACTATACGCTGAACATCATGATCATCTTCTGGTTCTCCCCCTCTGACTATTGGGACTTACAGGCCGTCAACCAGAAGGTCAACCTGGATATCATGCGAGCCTTCGAGGAAAACGGTATCGAATTCGCCTTCCCAACCCAAACCCTCTACCTCAAAAAAGACAATATATAGAGGCGATGCATGCAACCTCTCGATGTGGAACACCTCCGGCGATACATAAATATTAATGCCCAGTTAATAGTCAACTTTGCAGCGGTCTGCTATCCGTTAAGATGCGGAAAATGGGCTCCCTCTCCCGATCTATCGGGAGAGGACCCTGGCGTCATTAATCAATCGCCGCGACGTGATCCCACGCCTTAGTCCGTCTTACTTACTTTCCGCGACACGACAACCTCCTGCTGTAGAAACTGAGAGCGCAAGCAAAGCAACGCCATTTCCAATTGCGGGTCACTGGCGATGACTTCTTCGGATGTAAATATCTTCCAGTCACGCTTTACATTCGGTAATTTGTCGTGATGCAATATCCCCGCCTGACGTTGAGTTTTTATGAACTGGTCAAGAAACTGTCCATTGGTCACTTCAACCTTAATATCAGGCTCCACTCCATAATCCTCATTGGTGTTATCCTTAGGGTCACGATGAACACACCGGCCATTGGGCAGGTAATAATGAGCTATCGTCATTTTCATCTGCGCCCCGGTCATCGCGGTAAAACTGCTATTACGTAACGGCTGTATCGTCTGAACGCTCCCCTTGCCA
This sequence comes from Phycisphaerae bacterium, assembly GCA_021736565.1. Classification (GTDB taxonomy): domain Bacteria; phylum Planctomycetota; class Phycisphaerae; order Sedimentisphaerales; family SM23-30; genus JAIPFO01. Next base: position 8,544 of record JAIPFO010000101.1, read on the forward strand.
TACGTTCGCGTACCAACCAGAAGGGCCCGGCCATTATCTTTCAATGCACCTGAGACGATCTCAGAAGCGCTCGCCGATATCGAATTGACCAACACCACCATGGGGATCTCGGTATCAAAAACTTCCTGGGCTTTGGCAAACTTCACATCTTCCATCTGACCGGCCCGGTATCGAGAACTCACAATACGCGACCCTTCTTTCACAAACGCATTCACCACCGAGATGGCCCCGGTCAGGTACCCGCCACCATTATTACGCAGGTCAAAGACCAGTCCCTTCATCCCCTTTCTGGCCTTGAGCATCTTGAGCGTTTGAAGCAAACTGGCGGGGGTCTCACCGGAAAAGTGTGTCAATGCCATGTACGCAATGCCATTTTTCTCATCCAGCATATATTCCCACTGCCCGTCAATGTCTCGATAAAGACCCTTCACCGTCGGAACCACCACCTGCTGACGCGTCACGGTTAATTCCTGAGGGGCCTCAAAGCTATCCCGCTTCACCTTCAAAACCACATCGGTCCCTGTCGGCCCGGTGATCAGCTTCACCGCCTTCTCGATCGTCAAGCCTTTGGTACTCCTGCCATCCACTTCCAAAATCACATCATTGGCATCCATCCCTGCCCGATAGGCCGGCGTATCATAGCTCACCAGTGAATCCGCTCGCAGGTAATCGTCTTCGCCTTTTCGAATCACAACCCCCACACCCGAAAATTCATTGGTCATACTCTTACGGAATTCCGAAACATCATAAGGCCAGATAACATAGGTATAGGTATCCGTCCCGGCAAACGCCCCCTCTGTAAATTCCGCCAACATCACTTCGACCGGAAAATTCATACTCGTCCGATTCAACGTGATCACCTTATCCAGGTAGACCAGTAAATTTTTAAAAGTGTAATCCGCGGCATCGTCCGGTTCGATCAATTTGATCAACTCATCAATGCCATCCAGATAGGTCTTCACCGCCACTTCATCCTTCAACGTTTCAAATGTCTCTTCCAAACCCTCCGTCTTGGCCAGCAACCGGCAATATTCCAACGCCTTTAACGTCATCTCTTTATAGGCCGGGCTCTCCACATATCCCACATCGAGAGTCGCCAGGGCCGAAATGATCATATCGACATTAACGCCCTCACGTTTGTCCGCCCAATCTATCCCCTCAGCATTTGGGTCCGGAATATAAATCGCCTTGAGAGTCGCTTCACGAAGCAACCGGTCATGCAAGTCGGTAAACTGGTACAACTTCTTATCCAGAACCTCCAGGTAATAATACACCTTGGTATAAGCGTCCAGCCCCATACCGTCGGCCTGTAGCTGCTTGGCAATCACCGTACTGCGCTGGATAATTTCATCTCGCAAAGACGGGGCGACTGTATCAACCAGGTCAAGCCGTTCGGCCAGTGAATGCGTCGCCGCCAACTGCGCCAGGGCCGCCAGCCAGCTTTCCTGCAACTTCTCCCTGAGATCCCCCTCCAGTTCACTTTTATCCGCCACCTCTATATCATAACCCGTACTGGTCGCCAGAAGGCTCTCTCGCCATCGACACAACTTGACCTTTTCATTGAGCTTCTTCAGATGATTCTGATAATCATCATTCCGAGCCGTTTGCAATCGACCCGCCA
>JAIPFO010000102.1 GCA_021736565.1 Phycisphaerae bacterium
ATGAAATACCCGGTTAGAAGACAGCCAACCTGCATTGATGAAAATACCCCGGATGGCACCTATTATGATTTCACCAAGGGACCGGCCGCCGGCCTGGCCGTCGCTCGCATGATCGGGCAAATTACCTACCTTTCAGAAGAGGCCATGCATGAAAAATTTGGCCGCCGACTGCAAAATGACCAGGATTACAAATATGCTTTCGACCAGGAATTCAGTGTCGAAAGCTACCTGGATTACCAGGCCAATGTTTTTGTGGATCGTTTTGACGCCAATACCTACCTGTATGTCACCAAAGCGATCGACTATTTTGACCCATCCCGGCAACATGGCAGTTTACGTGAGGCGATGAAAAAAACAAGCTGCCGTTTCCTCGTGATCAGCTTCGACTCCGACTGGCTGTTCCATCCCAACCAGTCACAGGAAATCGTTAACGCCCTGGTGGCCAATAAAAAAGAAGTGACATACACGAACATCAATTGCTCCTTCGGACACGATTCATTCCTCCTGGAAACAAATGATCAAGGCCGGATGATCAGCGGATTTCTCCACGAAACGCACAAGCGATTGCAATCCGAAAATATTAATCCCATAAAGATCGTCAACACACCGGCCGCTCAGAAAAATCATGCCGGAAGTATTTTCAAAGGGGCACGCGTGGACCATTACCAGATCGCCCGGCTTATCCAGCCAAACAGTTCTGTATTAGATTTAGGATGTGGCGACGGCAGTTTATTGGAATTACTTCGTGAGAAAAAAAACGTCTCCGGCCTCGGCTTCACGCTGGGTCAGGAGGACCTCATCGAATCCGCCAAGCGGGGCGTCAATGTCATCCAATACGACATGCATGATCACCTCGATATTTTTGACGATCAGAGCTATGATTATGTTGTGCTGAGCCATGCGCTTCAGGTGGTCCATAAGCCTGAAAATATTCTTCGCCAACTCCTGCGTATCGGCCGCGAAGTCATCGTCAGTTTTCCCAATTTCGCCTACTGGCCTGCCCGACTCCAATTGTTAGTCAAGGGCAAGGCCCCCGTATTTGACACACTACCGGCCCCCTGGTATGACAAACCCAACGAAACGATCAATTACATGTCACTTTCAGATTTTGAATTTTTCGTTCACGACCAGCTCAAAGCAAAACTCGTCAAAAGAATTGCGATCGCCAGCCGCACCGGCCGAGAAGTAAAGCTCTTCCCTAATCTCATCGCCAATGAAGCTATTTTTGTCATCCGCGGCGAATGATGCATGATAATACCGGCCGAAGTTTTGGACAGAAAAAGGCCGATTCCTTCATACCCGCCCCAGTTATATCTGCCCGCCTGGCCAACGCCTAAACCACCACATTTTAAAGGTTTACGCTACACACGCTCGGACAATTACAGACGCAAGGGAGTATGAAAAATCGGCCTTCGTAGTCAAGCTTGATCACAGAGACAGGCGATCATTCAACGATATTGCGACGTCGCAGCAACCCGACGATTATCGAACCGATACCACTAAGTAATATCGCACCCGGGGCGGGAACCGCTTTGGGGAGATAAGCGATTTGGTCCTGGACCGCACCACGGCCATCACTATACAAACTCAGATTGAGAACTTTAATCTCCTCGTTGCCGTTATAACCCGCAGCCACAGCATTGCCGGCATCCGCCAGAAGATCACCAGCCAGACCGCCGATGGAAGTCGATTCATCTTCATTGAACCAGATGGCCGCCTGAACAGCGTTGGCCCAATCGGCATTCGTATAGTTCAGACCATTGTAAGCGCCGTTAAAGTTTTTTAAAACTTCATACTGGTCAAACAACCAGACACTTTTGAGGTCCAACGGGTCCGCCTCGACGATATTCCCACCGATCGTCGTCGTTTCCTTCACGCCACCACCGCCATTCCAGGCGTAATTACTCACGTCAATCGCCCAATAAGTCCCGCCATAACTTATATGGTCATTTTTTTCCATACAAAAGGTATGCATCTCAGTAGGCAACCCACCGGTCCCATCCGATGTAAAGAGGAATAATCCACCACCATTGGCATTGCCAACAAGATTGCCCGCGAACGTCACCCTCGTGGGAGCGGCCATCGCCGGTGCAATAACTAAACATAAAAAGAACATGCCGGTAAATACAAAAACTAACTTCTTCATTTTTTTCCTTTAATATAATAGTCTGTCCCGCGTCAAACGTAGTCGTGTTTTCCAAATCCGTCTTTAAAAGTTCCGGAATTGGACATCGAATATACCGATGACGCTGGCATTAAAATTTAGTGCGATATTCAAATTGTTTTTCACTGCCGTAACAAACGAACAGTTTCTCGCTCTCATGCCCTTTAACTATAACACGTAAAAAAACGAAAACAAAAATCTCATCGCCAATGTCTCTCTTTTTCAGGAAAATATCCGTTGAATTTAATCGCCATGCTGGTCTAAAGATAAAATCCTACCTTAATTAACGTCCGATAAATTAAAACCGCATGAACACGCCATCGCCAAACAGCCCGACCCAATAAAAAACGGCATAACACGCATCCAAAAAAATCCACCTTGAACCCGGACATTATCTTTCGCTTAGAGAGGGTCCAAATATCACCAATGCAAACCAGGACTCCCGCGGCAAAATCGACCAAATAGAGCCCATCCCCCCCATCGATTTGGAAAATCAAGTTTGGGCTTGACGACTCGAAAAAAGGATTCTATACTGTCCCGCTTGACAATTGAATATATGAAACTTGACTCCACCTCTAAAACGATCCGCCAAAAGCGAATCAGCCCTTAAGAGACCAAAATGGACCCAAAAACATGGGCGGCACGGACGTCAAGTTTCTTCTGTAAAAGGACTTAGAGACTGTAGCTATCGTTGCCAAAGCGGAAAAATGCCCTTTAACCGCCAAAAAAGACTCCCGCGTCAAAAGTCATCCGCCAATGGCGGGTCGCCCTTTAAGATGCGGAAAACGAGCTCCACAAATACTTATGACGCTGGCGTCAAACAAAGCTATTTTACAACAGAAATTATACAAGCGGGTGTGGCGGAATTGGCAGACGCGCTAGATTTAGGATCTAGTATCTAACTGATGTGGAGGTTCGAATCCTCTCACCCGCAGTAGCAATGCCCACAGAAGCACGCAGAACACAGAGCAACCGCCATTATCGCTCTAAAAATCGCTAAGTAACTATTTCACAGCACCTTACATACAACAGAATCAGCACTTCAAAATACCGATGATGCTGGCATCAAAATAAGAGCGCCCGTAGCTCAACTGGATAGAGTATCGGTCTTCGAAACCGAATGTTACAGGTTCGAATCCTGTCGGGCGTATTTAAAAACCCTTTAAATTAAACCACTTACAAGGAAAATCAACCTGAAAAGTGGTGAAGTTGAAAGGGAGAAGTTACGGCCTGTTATCTTCTTAACAGCCTCAAGTGACCCCGCGTCAAAAAATGGAGTTTTTTTATGACCACCGGAAATATACCCACCCTGTTCATCGAAGCACAATGCCTCCCGGAAGCCTGGGAAAAGACCGTCCTGGCCGTTTGGAAGAAGGGTATCGATGTTAAAACCGAGTATGACAAGCCCGAAGATCCGCCCAGTAAAGACGCCACCGTCATGATCGCTGTCGAAAACCCATTCGCCGAACCCCGTATCCACAAAAACTTCCCCGGCGGCCCCGAAGAGCTCGAATCCTATCGCCAGGAAGTCTGCGACGGCATACACGACCACTGGATCGACCCGGTCGCCGGTAAATGGACATACACATACCACGAACGCATGTTCGCCTATAATCCGACCGACGACCTGTCCAACCCAAACGCCAATAAACCCTTCAAGCCCTTCGACCAGATCAACTATATCGTCGAAAAATGCGCCGAAACCTTCCATACCCGCCGGGCCCAGGCCATTACCTGGATGCCCACCGCAGACCCCGCCACCAACGACCCCCCCTGCCTCCAACGCCTCTGGTTTCGCATCTTAAAGGATGACCAGGGCCAGCCCATCCTGAATATGAACTCCCACTGGCGCAGCCGAGACCTCTACAAGGCCTGGTTCATGAATTGCTACGCACTCACCGAGCTGCAGCGCATCATCGCCCAACGCATCAGTGAAAAAATCGGCCAGACCGTCAAAGTCGGCCGTTACGTAGATATCACCGATTCCCTCCACATCTACGGCAGCTACTTCAACGATGCCATGACCGAAATCGAAAAAATGCAAGACGGCAACTACAAAGCCCGATCATGGGACTCCAACCACCCCGCATTCCAAATGATGACCGACGAAGCCAAACAAAAACTCACCCAGGACCCCGACTGGTACGCCAAAGGAAAAGGCTAACCTTCACACAAATAAAAACAGATCCGTCGAAGGCGAGTCTAAATGAGTCCCGCAGGGACGCCAGATAATAGCCAGGCAATTTATTACCGGGTCTAAACAAGTACAAACTGCAAGTCCCGTAGGGACGACTGAAAATACGTTCGTAAAAACATTAACACTATTTCTCTTAATTGAACATTGGACATTCCGTGCCAAAGGTCCGCCGCTGGAGGATTGGTTATTGGATACCGAAGGTCCGCCGCAGGAGGATTCAATTCTTCCTTAACCCTTAAAACCTAACACTTAATACTAAATACCCATGATCCAGGTCACCAACCTAACCAAAACCTTCACCCAATCACGCGGCCGAACCATCAAAGCCGTTCAGGACGCCACATTCTCCGTCGAAAAAGGAGAGATATTCGGCCTGCTCGGCCCCAACGGTGCCGGAAAAACCACACTATTGCGAATGCTCGGGACGATCATCACCCCCACCTCCGGCCAATGCACCATGGCGGGGATCCGCTCTGATGAATCGCCCGAAGAGGTCCGCCGCCAGATCGGCTTCCTCTCCGGCAACACCAAACTCTACCGCCGGCTGACCGCACGCGAAGTCCTCCAATATTTCGGCCGGCTCTACGGCATGGCCGACGATCTCATCGCTCATCGCACCGAAGAACTGGCCGACATGCTCGACATGAAGGATTTTCTCGACCGCCGATGCGATTCCTTCTCCACCGGCCAGGAACAGCGCGTCTCCATCGCGCGGGTCATCCTCCACGACCCCGCCATCCTCATTCTCGACGAACCCACACTCGGGCTGGATATCATGACCTGCCGCACCATCCTCGATTTCATCCTGGAGGCCAAAAAACGCGGCCATTGCATCATCTTCTCCACCCATTACATGACCGAGGCCGAACTCCTCTGCGACCGGATCGGATTCATCTACTCCGGCCGCCTCATGGCCATCGGCACCCAACCCGAACTCTACCAACAAACCCAAACCAACAACCTAAAAGACGCCTTCCTTCAAATGGCCGACCAGGACCAGCAAAGGCAGGCGACCCTATGAACCTAAAAACAGTCTATACCATCCTGCGAAAAGAGCTCCTGGAAACCCTCCGCGACAAGCGAACCCTCATCGCCATGATCGGCATCCCGGTGATCCTCTACCCCCTGCTCTTCCTGGTCTCCACCCAGGTCATCATGATCCAGCAAGGCAGGATCGACGAACGAGACTCCAGGATCGTACTCACCGGTAAACCCTCCGAGCAACTCAACCAATGGCTCGAAAAAATCGAAAAAGTTAAAATCATCCAATCTGAAAATCCAACCGGTGACCTGCTCGCCGGCGATATCCACGCGATGGTAAGCACCGCCGAGAACCCCGCAGACATCCTCGCACAACTCGGCACCGCCGAAGTCAAGATCGAATACGACTCCACCGCCCCGGATTCCAACAAGGCCCGCCAGCGTATCAATAAGGCACTCAAGGAAGAATCCAAAAAAATCCTCCAAACACGCCTCGAAACCGCCGGGCTCAAAGAAGAATTCACCAAACCCCTGGCCATCCAGAACGAAAACCTCGCACCGCCCCAAAAACAAACAGGCTCACTGCTCGGCACCATCCTGCCGATGATCATGATCATCATGCTCGGTACCGGCGCCTTCTACCCCGCCATTGACGTCACCGCCGGCGAAAAAGAACGCGGCACCTTCGAAACACTCCTCTCCACCCCCACCGCCAAATCAGAGATCGTCTGCGGAAAGTTCCTCACCGTCTTTATCCTCTCCCTCATCACCGGCCTGCTCTCCCTGGGCTCCATGGTCCTCTGCCTCATGTTCCAGCTCTCCCAAATGGCCGGGGCCGCCGGCGATGCCCAGTTTAACCTCGCCGCCTTCCAACTCTCCGCCGCCAACATCCTGACCATATTCATCATCCTGATCCCGCTGGCATTTTTCATCTGCTCGGTGATGATGTCCATCGCCCTGTTCGCACGAAATTTCAAAGAGGCCCAAAACTACGTCACCCCCTTCTTCATGGTCATCATCCTCCCCGGCGTCGCCGCCGGACTGCCCGGCATGGAACTCACACGAACCACCATGTTCATCCCCATCACCAACGTCGCCCTCCTCTTCAAAGAACTCCTCATGGGCACCGCCTCCCCAGAAGCCATCGTCAGCGTCTTTATCACCACCGCCGTTTACGCCATGATGGCCCTGACCATCGCCGTCTGGATCTTCCAAAAAGAAGACATCATCCTCTCGGAAGAAAAAGGCCTGCCGATCACTTTGAATCGCTCAGCGTTTATCCCCCGACCGACCCCCACACCCGGCATGGCCATCATGTTCTTCGCCATGGCCTTCCTGCTCCTGTTCTACGTCGGCACCTACGTCCAAACCCGCAACATTATCACCGGCTCATTCATCACCCAGTGGGGCCTGTTCTTCCTTCCTATCCTGACACTCCTCTGGTTCACTAAAATTGACATCAAAAAAACCCTCAGCCTCAAAACCCCACGAACCACCGCCCTCATCGCAACCATCCTCATGGCCGCCGCCATGCTCGTGTTAGGCCACCAATACACAACCTGGCAGGGCAATTTCATCAAGCCGCCGCAGGAATACGCCGAAATGATGAAAACTCTCTTTGAAAACACCACGCCCGCTAAACTCATCGTCCTGCTGCTGGCCATCGCCCTCTCACCGGCCGTCTGCGAAGAAGTCCTCTTCCGCGGCGTCATTCTCTCAGGCCTGCGATCCCGCTGTTCGGTCAAACTATCGATCATCGCCACCGGCATACTCTTTGGCCTCATGCACATCTACATCTCACAGATCATCCCCACCGCCCTGCTCGGTATCGTCATAACCTACCTCGTCCTCCGGTCAGGCTCCATCTTCACCGGAATCCTCTTCCACCTCCTCAATAACAGCATCGCCGTCCTCTTTGCAACCGGCTACTTCCCAAAAACCATCTTCACCTTCGTCGAAAACTACGAACAAACCTACTTCCCCACATGGCTCACCCTCACCGCCCTGCTGCTCCTGACAACAGGCATCGCCCTCCTCGAACTCACCAAACAAAAAAATGACTTTCCCATCCAAGGTTGATGGATATATAAAAATGAACTCCCACATCAAAAGCTGATTTACATCATCCAGATCAGCCTCATAAAATACGAAAAAATGGGCGTCATCCACGAGAAAATATATAGACCACCTCGACTGGGCCTACCATACGTCCGCCCATTGTTTTTTTTTTACTTTTTTTTATGTTTTTTTAAGTTTTTCCACTTTTTTCCGGTCTTTCATCGTAGAATTAAGATGGAGCTCATGTCATATGCCGATGAGGTACATGATAAAGACGCTTAATCGAGACGCCCGCGTCAATTGTAGATAAAAAAACCCAGTCCAAGGAGAAAAGGTGAAACATCCGGGTTCAACATTAAAAAAAGTGTATTCAATGGCAGTGACGACGCCTACGTCAAAAACCCATTCACATCGGTCAAGCCAGCCTTTAAAAAGACGGATAACGCTGGTGTTAATGATGGGCCTCTACGCCCTGCTCACCAGCACAGCATCCGCGGTGAACCTGGCACAACATGCCCCTGCTTTCTCCCTGGTGACCATTCAGGGTGAACCGATCAAAATCAACGATGATCGTGACAGAAATGTATTGCTGTTTTTCGGAACGTCATGGTGTGATAACACGAAAAAGGCAATACCAACCCTGAATAAAATCCACCGGGATATTCCACAAACCGATCTAAAGGTTATTTTCATCGCCCCACACCAACACCCCGAAGAACTGCTGGTTTTCGCCAAAACCAACGCCATCACCTGCAGCATCGTCCCGGACCCCACAGGAATTATCAGCACAAAATATCGCGTCAGCCGAGTACCAATATGTCTGTTTATCGATGCCAAAGGTATCGTTCAATATAAAGGCCCATTGACCACCGAAACGATCTGGCAGCTCATGGCCGGTGAAAAAATAGTGTCGCCGACAAACGCCCAAAATCGATTCCGCCAGCCCCAAAATAAATCAACCGACCCACTCAAAAGCAAAGACAAACTCAGACGCGTCATTGTCGAACTGGATGAACCCCCGACCCACGCCAAACACCTGGCCAAAAAAGCCATCCATAAACGCCAGTCACAACTAACCGCCCATACCCGAAAGATCGGTGGCCGGATCATACACAATTACGGCAAATGGAAAAACAAGATCGTTGTAGAGATCGATGAGGATAAGCTGGAGTTATTGTCTTCGCTCCCCAAATTCAAATCCGTCAAAGAAGACGTGAAGGTCAGGGCCCTGCTGGAAGATTCCGTCTACCAGATCAAGGCCGACTATGCCTGGTCAAACGCCATTACCGGGGCAGGTATCCTGGTGGGCGTCATCGATACAGGAATAGACACCAACCACCCGGACTTGCAAAATGTCGTCGTCAACCAATATGATTTCTTTAATGACACATCTGACGTCATCGACGATAACGGCCACGGCACGCACGTCGCCGGGATCATCGCCTCCCAGGGCTTAACCTATCGGGGCGTTAGCTTCGACGTCGGACTACTGGGCGCCAAAGTACTCAACGGCAGCGGCGAAGGCTATGCCTCCGATGTAATACAGGGGATCCAATGGTGCGTGGACCAGGGCGCCGATGTCATCAACCTGAGCCTCGGCGAAGGGTTATTCACCGAAACCTGCGACCAGCTGGAAATGGCCCAGGCGGTCAACGACGCCGTCGATGCCGGGGTCGTCGTGATCTGTGCCTCCGGCAACGACGGCAACCCGAACCAGATCGTCTCACCCGCCTGTGCCTCCAAGGCCATCGCCGTCGGGGCGGTCGATAAGGCCGATGGCATCGCTTCCTATTCCGATGGCGGGGTCGAACTCGACCTGGTCGCCCCGGGCGGCGACACCTTCGGCGGCACACATTTCCCCGAGATCGCCTCAACGTTCAGCACGATCGTCGCAAACGATCCCTACTTATGCATGTATTACGTCGGCGAACAATGTTATGACGACTACTTCCTCGCCGAGGGCAACCGCTATATCCGGGCGGTCGGGACCTCCATGGCCGCCCCGCACGTTGCAGGGGCCGCCGCGCTCTTACTCGAACGTAACCCCTCACTCACGCCCCAGGACATCAAATCAATCCTCCAGGACAACGCCGACGACCTCGGCGCACCCGGCTGGGACAACATCTACGGCTGGGGCCGGATCAATATCGAACGGGCACTGGACAACCTCCCCACCCAACCCTCCGAACTCAACATCACCATAACCGATCCCAACGCGATCAGAACAGTGGCCCTGGGCCAGGAATTCCCACTGAACGTCCAGGTCAATTGCCTCGGCGGTGACGGGTGCGGCGAAGTACAGGTCCTCGCCCAATATCATCCCGGTAGCCAGGGCGATGACTATCTCAACATCTCGCCAACCACCGACCTGTCCACCACCGACCAGAATCCGGTCACTCTGGGCGCCTTAAGCGGCTACACCTTTGAAACGGAAGTCCCTGTTGTTTTTGATGTACATACCACGCTGGATATTTCCGATAATATCACGACCAAACAAACCGGCATGACCACCTCACCGATCGGCTCGACCCTGCTCTCCGATTATCACACCGGCGACCTGGAGCCCGGCGACGCATTGGGGGCTATTTCTGAAAATGTTGAACAGATATACAGCTTCGATATCCCCAACGGAATGGTCAAAAAAATGACCGTCCAAATGGAAAACTACATGGTCATCCATTTTGACGACCCGCTCTCTCAATGGCAGGTTTACACCGCCAACCCTGCCGGGGACAGTTTGCATTTCGTCGCGGACTATACCCC
>JAIPFO010000103.1 GCA_021736565.1 Phycisphaerae bacterium
TTTACGCCAAACTGACGCCGGGCTTTATGCTGCGCACAAATATTTTGACCGAAATGGAATCTCTCGATATAATCACATTTATGTCATAAGTCAGCTATAAGCTGTCAAAGAGCAAATATCGTGCCGAACAGGATTGCCCGAGGGGTCTTTAATTGACATCCTGCAACAAAAGGTAAAGTGACTTTCAATTATTCGAATAATAATGGACGGTATTGCATTGGGCAAGGTGAGTTGATGTTTGAAACTTGCTGGTCAAAATCAAGTGCAAGTAATATTATACTTTATAATGACCCTGCTAGTATTAAATCTGTAGCGGTAGCAAAGGACATTAAAGAAATAAAAGAAATTAAAGATGCAAGAATGTATGATTGTTCTTCAAGGGTAAAACGTCCAAATATAAAACAGATAGTGATTCTTCAAAATTCAAATGGTTTTTATGCGGGAATTAAGATTTTAAATATTGAAGATGACACCCGTGGAAGCGAATACGATGAATTGACATATGAATATGTAATTCAGAAAAATGGAACGTCAGATTTTACTACAATACCATTATGAGAGTGCCGAGATATTGGAGCCTATGTCAGTTGAATTGGGGGAGAAAAAGGGACAGACATCTTTTGGGTACAAAAGCACTCCGTCCCTTTTTCAGGGGGTCTTCAGCATTTATAGATAATTATTTCAAAGAATACCATGATGGTTTCAGTGTGGATTTTACCGAGTAGTGGGATTAAAATGTAATTTAAAGCCACATGATTATCAATTCGTTTTGAATGGGAATTGAGATATTCCTGGCAATAGGAAGCAATTGGTACGATGGAAATTAACAGCATGGGGGACAAGTTCCCCATCCTACCTGGCTGTGGGGCTGAAATTTCCTTATTTTTAGGTTTTTGTCAGGGAAATCGGGGGAAATATAATTTCCTTTGTCCTCTAATGAGCTTTTTGATATAATTATAACGATTGTAAGGACCAGTTTATATTTTTTGACCGTTTATGTGGGAAATCTCAGTGGAAAAGTATTTTGTTCAGATTCTGTTGTTGTTGTTTATTATGGTGGATATGGTATGGGGTACGAATCGGTATTATTCTGATATTGTTGAATATTCATCTAATGGTCGCTTCAAAGTGGAAGCGACTTCGCCGGATAATAGCCACGGGGAGGGGGAGCCGTTTCAAGATGATTTTACCTATCGGCTGTATGATGTAGTTAAGGGAGAGTGCTTGTGGAAGCGAAAGCAGCCGATGGAGGAAGCTTCGCCAGTATCTCTATTTGTGAGTGATGCGGGTTGGGTGGTGATATGGACATCTTGTATAGAACTAATTATGGTTGGGATCGATGGTAGGGACTGTGGTATGGTTGATATGTGGTGGAATGGTTTAACCAAAGAGGAGCGGGAAAAATATTCAATGGAAACCACTGCCGGACCCATGTGGGAGGGGCATTCCATGAAGTATTTTGCCAACTATGAAAGTAAAGACTATTTTGTTATGAGGACCTGGTGGAGCAGGAGGATCATTATTGATCTTGAAGAGGGGAAGTTGATTCGAGAGACGGAAGATATGGCTGATATTTTGCTGCAAATGGAAAAAGATCATATCCTTAATAAATTAGAGGCCGCGACAAAGCAAAAGACCGACTGGAATGATCAAAAATACCTGTCGATATTTAGCGGGGCGATGACCGCTGCCTATATGGCCGGTCAAATTAAGATGGAAGAGGCGGTTGCTTATTTGCGTGAATTGGAACCAGATGATTTCATTGGAAGTTCATGTGTTGGCGGTTATGATGAAAATATCGAAGTGGGTAAAGTTGATCGTAAAAGTTATTCGGAATATAGCATGAGGCGGATAGCCCAATTGTCATTACGGCGGTTAGGGCAAAAGCCCAAGCCATATCCATGTACTCGATTCCGCGTTAATGATACGGAATTTGATCTTTGTCATCCATATGTCCCAGTGCCACTAGATAAGGATCGCAGATTGATGGCAGAGGAGGTTGCCAGGGGGATGGGACCGGAAGCTGTACTGGGGGTGGTCGGGGCACCGGACTTGATAAGCTGGGACAGGTGGCATTATGATATGGATTGTGAAAAACCCTATACTCTGATCGTGTGCTGGGATGAGAATGAAGTTTGTGGTATACAGAAAAAGACACCTGTAATGTGGCAGACGGATGAATGGGACCAGGAGGTTAACCTGGGAGATATTTATCGGGAACAGGGGGGATTGGTCCGGCCTGAAACTTTTTGTGGCATTGATATAGCAAAACCTTATCGTGTGTTTATTGTGATTGCAATTGCTAGTTGTATTACAGTTGTGGTTTGGAGGCGTGTGAGCAGGAGAGGAAAAAGAATATGATTAATGGTAGAGAAAGTGACACTCCGTTTTAAAATTGAGTAAAAAGTGTAATGTGTAGGTGTGACCCCTTAATTTTACGTGTTAGGCGATAGTTTCTTGCCAAACATTCTTGAAACATTCAACCCAAAGGGTGGTTTTATTATAACGGATGGATCAAATAGCCGTGGCAGTAATTACAAGAAAATGAAAAGAAATAGCGGGCTTAAAAAGTATGGATGGCATATTCAAAAAGTAGATGAGCAACCATTTGAAAATGATTATAATCTACTTGTTTTTTCAGTATTACCTCATAACATCGAAAATAAATAAATGAAACCGAAAGAATTATACTTCTCACTTTTCATCTCAGGAGTATAATAGCTAATACACGTAAAGCCTGATGATTTTATATGGGACAGGTCATTTTTTTTAAGTATTAGCTTGACGTTCTGTTGATGTTAGGGTATGCTTTTGGTACGGCTTGATGTTTTTTTTGTATTTTTGCGACGGGTGGCAGCGGTTTGCAATGATATTTATCTTTCAACACCGAGGGGGTTTCGGAAGAGTATTTTGCTCTCAAAGAAAATGACCTTTGCGGCAAACCGATGGTAAAGCCTTGGGAAACTCATCGGTTTGCAGTTGAAATAATCCTCTGGCCCCTGTAAAATGTGAAACTATTATGGAGATTTAATCATGAAATATGACGATGCATTCTTGGATGCTGCTTCAGATAATATATCTAATTTATTTAAAACCTTAGAACTGGGAAAAAGTTTTGATTATTCAACAAACGTTAGTTCTATGTCTTTTATATATGAAGGCATCCTAGGGGCTATTGCAGAAGAAAATCTTACTGAGGATGTATATTTTGAGGTGACCGATTCTATTTTATATGGGATTATTAGTGGATTCGGATATGGAGAAAAAGATATGGAGAAAATGAGGAGTTTGGTTTTAGAATTTACAGATATATTTAGAGATTCTATAGCTAAGAAAAATTTTTTTAAGAATGAAACAAATCAATGAACCAAACCACCCACGACTGGTCTTTAAAATGGAGTGTCACCTGTAGTGTTACATTAAATAATGCATTTATTCTTTGTTAAAGGAGATATATTTTGGCGAAAAAAACGACAAAAGCATCTGGGCGAAAGAAATATCCGGATAGCTATAGGTATGTAGTATTACGTTTATGGCATAAAGATCTTGATCCTGAAAAAATATCTGATGAACTAGGAATAGAACCAGATGATGCATGGTGGCGAGGGCCTCTATTAGATGAGAACGGAAATCCGATCATTAATAAAGAGACAGGAAAACCTTATGCGAGAGATTATGGGCAATGGAACCTTTGCTCTACCGTGCGAGGTAATACATTGTTGGTTACACGGATAAGGAATATATTGGAGCAATTAAGGCCCAAAAAAAAGATTTTACGACGTATTCTTAAGGAAGTCAACGCAGATTTAGATATTGCTGTCGAACCCCATAAAGATTTAGCTATTGCTGGTTATACATTCCCAGCTGATGTTCTTAATGAAATTACTTCTTTGGGCATAGATATTCATTTTTCAATTCACATTCCTCAGTATTGTATTGGCTCAGCGACTTTGAATCCTCAGGGTGAATAGAATTGGAAAGGCACACTCGCTAGGCGAAATAAATGGGTCAGAAGGGTAGAAAAAGACACTCCATTTTAAGATAAGATATGTGAGGGGCATTAAAGTTCCCTGCATCAACAACCAATGAACGCTTGAAAGATAAAAAATACGAAAGCGTACTATGAAAAAAACCCTATGATGTCGACTCGACAAAATCGAACACTGATTTTGATGACGGTTTTATCCTGGATGAGTCTAAGCCTTGCCTTCGGTTTGAGTGAAGGCAAGATCACCGCCGTCGTGCCAGATTCGGGTAAACGTTCCTGATTCTATAAGGGACAGGTCATTTTTTTTAATTTTTTTTAAGTATTATCTTGACGTTCTGTTGATGTTAGGGTATGCTTTTGGTACGGCTTGATGTTTTTTTTGTATTTTTGCGTTTATGGGAGATTTTTTTATGGCTCGCAGGCGGCGTATAAAACGGGTTCGGAGGGAGGGGTGGTATCATGTTTATTGCAAGGCGGCGGGGGGTAAGGGGGAATTTCCGTTGGCTAAGTCGTTGTGTCAGCGGAAGTTAGTTGGATTATTACGATTTTATGCCAGGGTGTACTGCTGTGAGATCTCGGCATTTTCTATCATGGGCAACCATTATCACCTGGTGATCAAATTTGAGGCTCCGCGGAAGCTTTCCCGGGGCGAGCTGTTACGGCGGGCCAGGGTGTTGTATCCGAATTCGGGAGATTTGCTGAGATGTTGGCCGGCGGCGAAGTGGAAGGTGTTTGAAAATCGGCTGTTTGACCTCTCAAGGTATATGCACAATGTGCAAACGACCTTTGCGACGTGGTTCAACCGACAGCATCAGCGGCATGGGCGTTTTTGGGGAGATCGGTTTAAGTCCACGATATTACAGGACTTAGCGGCGGTGCGGGATTGTATGCTGTATGTGGATTTGAATCCGGTAAGGGCGGGGATCGTCCAACGGCCGGAGCAGTATCGGTGGTGTTCGTATTATTTGCGGGTGATCGACAAGGCCGATTGGCTTAAGCCGTTGGAGGAATTTGAGACGTATAAATCGGCCGGGCAGGCGTTGCGGGATTATCGCGGGCGACTGTATTATCGCGGCCGGGTTCCGACGAAAAAGGGGCAGGCGGCGATTTCGCAGGCGATTGTTGAGCATGAAAAGGCGTTGGGATTCAAGACGCCGGGGATGTATCGGGAACGGTTGCGGTATTTTGTTGATGGGGTGGTGTTGGGCAGTGAGGAATTTGTGCGGGATTATCTGGTAAAGCTCAAGAAGGAAGGGTATTATTTGCGGAGGAAGAACCCGATACCCCAACTGGCCGGGGTGCATGCGACGTTGCGAGAGCAGCGGAGTCATGCGGCGGCCTGGTAAATGGGCGGTGAAATAGCGGAAAATTAAAGGAGTGGGCAGGGTAAGGCGGGGAAGGTGCGGTTATATGGCCAAAATGGTTGATTATTCTTACGGATTTTGTGGTGCAAGCAGGCCAATGCGGTTCTGATTTACCACAAAAAATGTTAAGAACGGTTATTTTTTCAAAAGCAGTTACGTTTATGATAGAAAAACACAAATTCCCTTTAGATATGGACTGTCCCTTATACTGGTAAGATGCAAATGGTGAGACACCGTTAATGCGAGCAGCGGGGCATGGTTCTTTGCGGCCGTCGGGGGACGGTTCTTATCGCCTGGTGGAGTTGCTACTTGACCATCATGCGAATGTCAATCAGGTTTCAGATTCTGGGAATACGGCATTGCATTATGCCATGGAAAAAGGTCAAGCGGCGGTGGCAAAACTTCTGATCGACAATGGTGCAGATGTTGGGATATGTAATCAGGCTGGGAAGACACCATTAGAGATGACAAAGGAGCATGATTTGATTGAGGGGAGATAAAGGGGAAGAAGGATTGAATATCCAAGATCCAACACGGAATGTCCAATATTCAAGTGAAGAGGGCAGGGGAGAAAAAGGGACAGGTATCTTTTGGGGTGCCAAAGCAGTCCGGGCCTTTTTCGGGGGGGAGGGGGGGCAGGGGGATATTTCATTGGTTCAGAAGTTCGTCGCTGGGATCCGTCGGGTAATGGGGTTCCAAAAGGGGGGGCTTGACAAGCATGGCCTCTTCTGATAGGTTATGGATCATCAGTCTTTTGGAGGCCTGTTTTTTGCATCTTAAAGGCTGATCTTGAATGCAAAAACCGACTTTTGACGTGTGGATCAAAAAGTATGATTTCATAGAGAATCATACCCATCCGAATACATTTTGCCCGATTATATGAACCGTAAATTCTTTATTCATAAAGACTTACCTGTCAGTCGGGCCCTGTGAACCGGATGCGTTTAATCAGGAAGGAGCCATAAGAATGGCGACACAAGACTGGTCTGATGATATTGTCCTGGTCGATCTGGCCGATGACCCGGAACTGTCCGATGAGCTAAATGCCATAACCGATCGTATGGAAAAGGACGCCCGGGACGTTGTTGTGAATTTCAGTAATGTCAAATTTCTAAATTCATCCAATATCTCCCGCCTGCTCAAGCTACGCAAAATATTACTCGATAGCGGCAGGAATTTGCGACTCTGCAGTATCGCGATCCAGGTTTGGGGCGTTTTTCTGCTGACGGGTCTGGACTCGCTCTTTGAGGTCAATGAGGACACCGCCTCGGCCCTGGCGTCACTGCAAATCAAGGAAAAGTAACGCCGGTGTCAAGAGTGAGATACACTTAAGGCCCCGATCGGACTCCATTATGCCTGATGGCGATAACAATAATTCAAATCTGGTCGATGCTCACCGCTCGCACCCGCGTCGATTCCAGGGCAGCCAGATCATCTATCCGGTCCTGAGTCGGCGAAGCGGCGGGATCAGCGTTGGGGTTAATCTCTCGCCGGATAAGGTGTGCAACTTCAACTGTGTGTATTGCCAGGTCGATCGATCGGGCACCGGCATAACCCCCGGCATTTCACTGACCCGCCTGGAAAAAGAGCTGCGCGATACACTCCAGCAGGTGACTTCCGGCCAGTTATACGATTTTGCCCCCTTCGATCAAACGCCGCCATCCCTTCGCCGGTTGAACGATATCGCCCTGAGCGGTGACGGTGAACCGACCGCCACGAAGGAATTCCCCGCGGCCTGCCAGGTTATCGCACGCCTCAAGCAATCACTCAATTTACCCGATGTCAAGATCGTCCTGATCACCAACGCGTCCATGCTCCATAAGCCCGAGGTCCAGAAAGCATGTGAGCTGCTCGATAAGCATCAGGGCGAAATATGGGCCAAGCTCGACGCCGGCACCCCAGACGGTTTCAAACGGGTCAACGATACCGCTGTCCCCTTCCAGCGAATCCTGGATAATATCCTCCAATGTGCCCTGGTCCGCCCCCTGACGATCCAGACGCTATTCATGCGCCATGACAGTCGGCCGGTCGCCATCGAAGAAGTTACCGCCTACACCGGCCGTCTCACCGAGATCATTCAGGCGGGTGGAAACATTACCGCCATACAACTCCATACCATCGCCCGACCACCCCGCCTCTCACAAGTCAGCAGCCTGACCCATGACGAACTGGACAAAATCGCCCAGATCGTCAAAGACGCCGTTCCGGTTCCCGTGCAAATCTACTACGGAAGTTCAACGTGACGATCAAGTGCCTGTCAAAGTGCCCGATGACTGGCAGTCTCCCTGATTATGCGATCATCCAATGGCAATGGGGCTACCTGGGCCTTGTCTGCTATGACGATGTCATCGTCCGGTTGATCATCGGCGGTTCATCAAAAGTCCAATGCCTTGGACTGATTACAAATGAATTTCCCACCGCACAGCCCAACCCGAATTTACTCAAACCCTTTCAGCAGGAACTCATCGACTATTCTCATGGCCATGTTCGTGGTTTCCACTGCACAGTACACCTCGGTTGGGCCACCCCGTTTGGCCAAAAAGTCCTGCGGGAATGCCTGAAAATCCAGCCCGGGACCCTATCGACCTACCAACAACTCGCCATCAATGCCAAAAGCCCCAAAGCCGCCCGGGCCATCGGCAATGTCATGGCGACCAATCGCATCCCCATTGTCATCCCCTGCCATCGCGTCATAACAACCAGCGGCCAACTCGGCGGATACTCGGCTATCGGGGGAACAGCCTTCAAGCAGAAACTTATCAACCACGAAAAAATCGCGAGAAAGACATCCTGACGGTTGCGTCAGAAATCAATGTTGACGGGGAAAAACGCCGATTAAAAGCCAGGGTCAGGGTATCAAAATACTTCTGACGCGGGTGTCAAAAAAGACCGACAGCCACCTGGGTACAGCAACTGCCGGTTAAAGCGTCGCGAAAGGAGATAAAACGCTTTACTATATTCTACAACATTTTTTCCTATGCCGGCAAGTATTTCGACATTATTTTAAAAATAACCAACCCAAAAAGTGCTTTTTCGTAACGATTTAACGGTAGTACCACCTATAACGGTCATACCGGCCGGACTTCCACGACCCATTTCACCTTAAATCGCCAGGAGCCCGGCAATACCAGGACCCCATCGTCCCCCCGCCCCCTGAATTTAACCTTCGTTTTCGCAGTCAATAATATGTTGATAGAGCGCTTCGGCACTCGTGCAGTCCCAAATCCGCTTTCGAAAGGTCATATTGGTCATGATCCGGGAGATACGGGCCAGGGCCTGAATATGCGGGCCGGTCTTATCGGACGGTGAAACCAGCAGAATAATTACCGAAACCGGCTGCCCGTCAATGCTTTTAAAGTCGATCGGTTCAGCGGGCTTGCCGATCGCCATGGTCAGCTGCTTCACCGAGGCGCATTTCCCATGAGGAATCGCAAAACCCTGGCCCACCCCGGTACTGCGAATCGCCTCACGCGCCATGACCGTCTTGAGAATATCTTCGAAATCTGTAAATGTATTGCCATTGTCCAGAAGATGAGTCAATTCAGTAATAGCCTGATATTTCTCCCGGGCTTCCAGCGGTACTTTTATATTTTCAATTTTCAATAATGAATTTAACTGCATCTGATGTCCTGAATCTCTCAAAAAATAATTGTCATCCTCAAATTTAAGGTTATTTCCAAGAATAGCCAGTATAACTTAATACCCCAACATTAGCAATATATTCCCCCATTTCACCATATTTTCACCATAATCACCAGAAAAAACCGGCATGGACGCCTGTCTCATAAGTATTAGTATTTCCAGAGCCCGTTTTCCGCACTTTCAAAGATCGATTTTAATGACCAAGAAATCTCTTTTGACGCGGAAATCACTATTATGTGGCTAAATGAGTTGAACGAATCGAATGTGCGCGAGATGCCTCCTGGCATAAGACAGTACGCGTTGCATTGTATGTGAAACGCTCTAAAAATCTTAAAAAAACGCTCTTTGATTTATTTTTTATGTAAATATCGAGAATGGGAATCCCATAAGCTCTTATTATATAACTGCTTATGTTTTTTTATAAAAAAAAGGGGGAGGGCTGGAATTTTCACAAAAAAACACTTGACAACCCATATTCATCCTGATAAAACAATTGCGTCGTTAGGGTTTGTAGCAAGTGCCAATAGGGTTGCAAGATATTACAGGTTGTATTTACATGTGGCCGAGGTGGTCACAGTGATGGTGATTTTTGTCTTTTTTTTTAGGAGTGTTAAAATGAATGGAATTGTCAAAAGATTGTTTTTTATCCTGATTGCTGGTGCATTTATCATAAGTGTCTCTGGCTGTGCTATTTGGGAAAGTGGACCCATAAGGAATAATCCATCGCCCTGCTATGAAAAGATCAAAGCAAGCGACTTAACAACAGAGGACGGTCTAAAGGTCTATAAACCGTAGAAATCTTCCAACTTAGCATACCCGATAGATTAATTCAAATCACAATACTTGAAAGGACTGATAATGAAAATAGTTAAGATACTTATTCCTTTTTTTATGATGTCTTTTATCTTTGCAGGTTGCCAGGGGGTTACCCCCGTAAATACTAAAACTTTGAAAAAACCTGCGGTAAAAGCAAGCGGTGAAATTTTGATCGGAGATATGGCCCTGGAGGTACGTAAGGAAAGCGCAAATGTTGTTGGGTATCATTCATTTACCGTCTTCGCACTACGAACGGTTCCAATTCACGCCGAGTATCCTCCCGGAATGCAAACTGCA
>JAIPFO010000104.1 GCA_021736565.1 Phycisphaerae bacterium
CAGCACGACCACCTGCCTGCGTGCTGCCGCCGTGAAACCCGGTTGGAAGTCCAGTAATGTGGACACCCAAACCTATATTTTCCTCAATGATGTCGTTCACCAGCCCGTAACGCCATCGGGGTATCCAGAGTCGTGGTCTTTTTACACCGCAGATTACCAGATGGACCCGGATGTCGTCAACGACCCGGTTTATGGCCCATTGTTGAACGATGCCCTTTTATCATTGCCAACCATGTCCATTGTAACCGATCAAGACAACCTGTTCGATTCGACCACCGGTATTTATGCCAATTCCACCAGGGATGGAGTCGCCTGGGAGCGACCCGCTTCAATGGAGTATTTTACACCAGATGGTACGAAGCAATACCAGATTAATTGCGGATTGCGAATTCAAGGCGGCTATTTCCGAAACCACTCAGCCTCCAGGAAACATTCGTTCCGCCTGTTATTTAAAGGGATCTACGGTGCGTCTAAGATGGAATTTCCAATATTTGCCTCAGATAAACATGCGGCCACGAGTTTTGATAACTGATTCTCCGGGCCGGTGCGAATGACGGGTATTCCTGGGATGCCATGGGTACCACGGTGCAATATACGCGAGACCAGTTTGGCCGAAGTTTGCAGCGGGATATGGGCCAGGCCGTATCGCATGGCACTTTTGTGCATCTGTATGTCAACGGGTTGTACTGGGGGTTATATAACCCGGTGGAACGGCCGGACAACGCCTTTTGTGCCAGTTACTATGGCGGCAGCAAAGAAGACTGGGATGTGTTTAAGCATATGAATCTGGAAGTTAATCAGGGTGACAGTCTCGCCTTAAATCAAATGCTCGCCAAGTGCCAGGAGGCCGCCGGTTCCAATGCGGCCTACCAGGAACTTCAGGGCAATAATCTCGACGGCACAGATAATCCCACCTATCCTGACCTGCTGGATTTGGATAATTACATCGATTACATGATCGTTAATTTCTGGGCAGGTAACTATGACTGGCCCTGGAACAATTACTGGCTGGCAAGTAAACGTACCGATGACAGCAGGGGGTTTAAGTTTTTCTGCTGGGATATAGAAGATACACTTGGAAGCATTCGATCACCGCTGAATATAGACCGGGTCGGGGCCAATATGTCAGATGGGCCGGGTAAGCCTCATAACTATCTTAAAAATAATGCGGAATACAGAATGTTGTTTGCTGACCATCTTCATAAGCATTTCTTTAACGGAGGAATTCTGGAACCGGATTCTTTAACCCAGCGTTATAGCGGCCTGGCCGACTGGATTGAGCTGTCTATCATTGCAGAATCCGCGCGATGGGGCGATCAGCATTATTCGACGCCACTGGGCCATAGTCAATGGGTCAGCTTTCGTGACTGGATGCTGAATACTTATTTGCCCCAACGATCTGATATAGTTCTTGGCCAGATGCGAGATCGTGGATTATACCCTCCAATAAATGCACCCCTGTTCAAAATAAATGGTTCTTACCAGTATGGGGGCAATGTCAACACAGGCGATCGACTCACAATAAGCAATCCATCCGGCGATGGAACAGTTTATTATACAACCGATGGTTCCGACCCTCGCCTTTTAGGCGGTTCACTCAACTCAACAGCGGTGACGGCCTTATCAGCGTTTCCTTTAAATAAAAGTACTCGTGTTAAATCGCGTGTTCGGGATGGCTCGAAGTGGAGTGCACTTGCCGATGCGGTATTTGGCGTAGGTGCGGTTGCCCAAAACCTTCGCATAACAGAGCTCATGTACAACCCACAGGATATACCAGGTCATGGTCCAAATACCGAGTTTATGGAGTTAAAAAATATCAGCCAGACTGAAACGATAAACCTTAATCTTGTGAAATTCACAAACGGCATAAACTTTACGTTTGGGGATATCTCACTTGCCCCGGGCGATTATCTGGTCGTAGTCGAAGATCAGGCATCGTTCCTTGCCAGCCATGCCGGTTTTAGCGGAGTTATTGCAGGTGAGTATTCAGGCAGCCTTGACAATAGCGGTGAACGTATTGTGATCGAAGATGCGGCAGGCGGTGTCATTCAAGACTTTAAATTCAATGACAAGTGGTATCCGGCGACTGACGGGCCTGGATTGTCACTTAATATTGTTAATGCCAAAAACACAGACCCCAATGCCTGGTCGATAAAAGAAGGCTGGTATCCCGGAACGACAATCGGCGGCACACCATGCAGCAAGGATACCGGTACAGTGATCGCCGACGGTGCGGTTGTCATCCATGAAATAATGACGCACACCGGAAGTGCCAATGGGGACTGGATCGAACTTCACAACACCACCGGCAGTGTTATTAATATCGGTGGCTGGTTCCTCAGCGATAATGACACCTATTTAAAGAAATATGAAATACCCGTCAATATCCCCCAGGCCATTATACCGGCCGGTGGATACGTTGTATTCAACGCCGTCGAACATTTTGGCGATAGTGCCAATGCCGGCTGTGATCTCGCATTTGGCCTCAGCAGCTTCGGTGAAACTCTCTATCTCTATTCGGGCTGGAACGGCCAGTTTACCGGCTATGAAACCAGCGAAGATTTCCCGGCGGCGGCTTCGGAAGTGACATTCGGACGGTATGTAAAGTCCTCCGGTAACGTTGATTTTGTCGCGATGGATACCCCGACACCCGGCTTTGAAAATTCCCTACCTTCGATAGGGCCAATTGTTATAAGCGAAATAATGTATAACCCGATAGATCTGGATTCCCAGGCAGAATATATTGAGCTAACAAACATCACCTCCAGTGAGGTTAAATTATTTGACCTGGACAACCCCACCAACACGTGGCAATTCACCCTGGGCATAGATTTTGTATTTCCTGAAAATGTAACTGTGGGGCCGGGGGAATCCTTACTGGTCGTTCGTGACGACCCATCAACGTTCAGGGCAACTTACAGCCCCGTTTACGGCATGGACCCCGGCAGGCAGATCTTTGGGCCTTACGCCAATGAAACAGGCCTGAAAAACAGCGGTGAAAAAATCGAAATATCAAGGCCGTCCACTCCCCAACCGGATGGCTTTGTGCCTTACATTCGTGTTGATCGTGTCAATTACAGCGATGGCAGTCATCCGGAAAATTTCCCAGAGAACATCGACCCCTGGCCTACAGCCCCTGACGGCCAGGGACAATCACTTGTAAAAAGCAATTTGACGCTTTATGGAAATGATGATACCAACTGGCAAAGTTCAAGTCCCACCCCCTAAGCCCAGAAGCTGTATGTTTTCATGACGCAATGCCCGGCAAATTAAGTTTATCACAAAACGTTAATAAGAGGTAAGCGTTCACGTCATGACAAAACAGTCCCCGCCGAAGGCGACTTCCTAACCGACCCCTTCACCCATCCCCTTCATTGAGTGGTGGATTATTTCAGTGACGACGATGACAGCAATTTCATGGTTGGTCTTTTAGTTAACGAATGTCCCATTCCAAATCGTATAGAACTTCTTTAGTATCTTTCATATCAATATTTTCCTGTCCATTAAAATATAAGCTCTCTTGTTCGTGTATTTCGTGTATTTTGTGGTTAAAAAAACAACCTTATCAACACCCATCACTTGCAGAACATAATATAAGTCTCACACAGATATTTCTAGTATCAATCAATATCATAAAAATAATTCAATCTTGGTAATATTTTTTTTTAACCACGAACCACACGAACAAATAATAATTACTTTTTTACACAGCCATCACATAGAATAAAGGCTCTAAAACTAAATGTTTCAAAATAGCTGGGTATGAGTTACACTGTAATTACCAAAAAACATGAGTCACTGTCCCTTACTTGCTGTTACTCGCTGACAATGTGCCTCTGATTACATCAAAAAATGGTATGAAAGGTTATTTTTATGAGATTTATCACGGCGATGACGGCAATTCTATGGCTGGTCTTTTAGTTAACGAGTGTCCCTTTCCATTTTCATTTCCTCCATTTCCGTTTAGGTCACCAATTGCGGTAAATACATATAAAAATGACATAGGACGAGGCGAGCAATAGTGCCACTGCATGATTGAGCACGGTCTTTCCCTTCAACATGCGAACGATTTCGATAATCGTAATGATTAACCCCAAAAGACCAAGTGAGATGTTGGAATAACCACTAAACAACATGCTTGAGCAACCGCTACGAGAAGCAGTCCCCGGAAGCACCCATATAAAGAACAGGGTCCATGGAATTACGGATACGACGGTAATAACAATATCGAAGATCGAAAAGTTACCTTCCCATTTCATTTTACATGCCTAACCTGGGATTCCCATATGACATTGTATATTTCAGCCTGGGGCCCAGCAAGTCACTGTCCCTTACTCACTCTTGTTTATAGTTTACCTTTTTACTCGTTTAGTAACATCCAATTCAATATTACCATAATTCTTTTCATGGGCCAAAACTGCCAATTTTAAAGGACGTAAAAAATGTTTGGCAGTAGAATAATTTAAAATTATTCGATCTTCAATTATCAGATTATGGTCTTTAGAACTGAATGGATTTGAATTCATGACAAAATCAACGATCACTTCTTCGGGCGTCCCTGTCACTCTGCAAAAATTTGAATAATGCGGTATGAGGAGATATCCATTTCTGGATAAGGTGCTGTTATCTGCTTTATTACTTTTTGAGCCATCTGAATCGGCATTGGGATCATCTGTTGTTATAGGGTTGGTCTCTATTACACCAAAATTCCTTTCATGACGTTCAATGGTTTGTTCAATAGCCGCTAATAACCGTTTGGCCGTATAATAATTTAATACAATTCGCTTAAAAGGTCTGCCTGTACCATTTTTATGAGTATCCTGATATTGCCAAAGCGCAAAATCAAAAATTATTTCTTCTGGATTGTCTTTTACTTCAACATGATTGGCATACGTCGCAAGAACACCTGAGTCGTCAAGGGTTATTGTTACCTGGGACCCAATAGCTTCTGGAGTATTTAAGGGCACTCTCGAAAAAAGATAAAACGCACAAACAAATAATATTGGAATTAGGATGGTGAATTTTTTCATAGATATTTTTCCTAAATTAAAGGATTATGTATTATCGTAAGCGTTCATGCAATTTTCCAACTATTTTACAAGCCAGTATTGCGCCAAGTAAAACAAGTCGCCTAAGCTGACATCGCCATCGCTGTCAAGGTCTTCCCTGGGCGATCCGATTTCCTGCCATTTGCTGGTAAGCCGGGCAAAGTCCAACAAGTCAATAACGCGGTCTTCATTGATGTCGGCAGTCATGATGTAGGTTCGATCCAGTTGGATTGCCTGGCCTGCAGTGATCGTCATTTGCTCGGAAGGCAGCGTCCTCCAACCCTCGTTGATCGGCTTGTAATTAATGGTATGGGGACCGGCTGATAAGTTGTCCACCGTGGCACCGCTGTTTTGCCAGGTGCCGCCGTCAATATTCCACTGTGCCCCGATATCGACGGCTTTTGCCGGGGTCAGGGTTACTTGCAGACTCCCTGTGGTTCGTTGGACACTGTCGATCATCGAGCGAAAAGTTGTATAGCCTCCCGAACCGTATCCCGTTTGATTCCGAAGAACTTCCCATTGGCCATAGTTGGTCCCGGCAGCGCCATTGACGATCGCTATTTGGGGAATAAAACCTGATCCAAAGGCACTGAAAGCAGTGTAGCTAAAGTCATCCCATATCGTTTCCAAACCATACGTGGCGATGTAAGCATTGGTCTGTGCCACGGCGCCGCTCTGGATGTTCATCGAGATCAGTATTACCGGAATGTTCGATGGATTGCCCCCCTGGTCGTGGTAGTACTGCTGAATATATGGCTCCAGTTCCGAGGCCGCCGTTTTGCAGGGCCCACACCAGTACGCAAAGAAGTCCAGGACGATAATGTGCCCGGCATAGTCGTAGAGCGACACGTTGGTATTTGTATTATAAACCTTTACTGTAAAGTTCGCCGCGGTATCTCCCGCCTGGTAAGCGGCCCAAACCGGCTGCGAGACTGCCAATAATAATACAACGGTAACAAGCCAAATTAAATTGAGTTTTCTAAACATTTTTCGTTCCTTTCTAATGAGAGTGCTGTTGGGGTGCATTGCGTAAGATTAGAGATTTTAAAGTGGGTCACTGACCGGCGGATTGTCTGTTTTAAAGTTCCTTATAAACTTCTCTTTCGAATAACTTTCAACGTGATAGTCTGGGAGTAAGACCTTGATCGATTCATTCGGATGGACAAACGGATTCCACCACCCTTGCAGTTTTGCCTCGGCGTTCGGGCCACCGCTGTCGGGGATAAACGACAGCCCCCACGTCTGATCGGCGGCAAGGAAGGCGTTTCGAAGTTGTTTACTTCCCTGACGATTCTGGCTGGCATAGTTGTGCAGCCCATAGTCCAGAGGATATCCGCACTTTCGAGCATCAGTATCGGTGGTTTTAATCTTGTTGCCAGGACAGCTGAAGTGCGATATGTAGGAATCGTTCATCTGGCCGGGTAATTGCATATAATCAGTGGG
Organism: Phycisphaerae bacterium; assembly: GCA_021736565.1. Classification (GTDB taxonomy): domain Bacteria; phylum Planctomycetota; class Phycisphaerae; order Sedimentisphaerales; family SM23-30; genus JAIPFO01. The sequence goes on from JAIPFO010000104.1 coordinate 6,492, forward strand.
GGTCGATATATGCAGATCCATCAAATAGGGTGCCAGTAACGAAGGATAGCCCGCCTGCCAAAACATGGGGCAGATATTGGAAGGCCATGGATTTTGCCAATCTGCCGGATTTGAAGCGTTTGCCCCGGGGGCCAGGGGCAGGGCGCGAGGATAAAAGTCCCTGTAGTCCTGGGCATATAAATCCAGGCTTACGCCAAGACGGTGAAGATTAGCGCCGCAAACGGCCGCATTTGCCTGCTGCTTGGCCATATTCAACGCCGGCATCAGAATGGCTACCAGTAAAGCAATAATGGATATCACAACAAGTAACTCGATCAGCGTGAAAGCTTTTTTTCTCACTTTATTCCCTTTCGTGCCAGATTGGATTGTGACTAAATTCTGATTTCCTCTCTTTTACAGCATTTTTAACGCATCATTTGGAATGTGACTACTCATGTGATGACTATTTACGCATTTAATGCTGCCAAAAACCTTCTTTTTACGTCGAAAATCCATATCCTCCTTTTGAATCATAAGAACGGGAGCATTTTCTATAATTGACGCCAGCGCCCTATCCCACTAGATCGGGTTTTAAACCCCGTTTCCAGCACCCTAAAGGGCATTTTTAAAGTCCAAAAATGACTTTTGACGCGGACGCGATAATTAACTACAGAAACATTCCAGTTTTCTGGTCCAAAATATTGGAAATATTATTTCTTTTCCAAAGTGGCACATCGTTTCGCTTGAAAATGACCCTCTTTCCTCACCTTTCAATGCAATATAATGGCCAATGGGGCGTGTTGGTTATGTTAGTTTCAATCGAGAAGATCGAAACTGATCCCACTGGCCAGTATATATTATATTGTAATCCACCCCCAAAACAATCCGTATAACTACGGGGTTTTCGGGAATTTTTTCAGTCATTCGCGTAAAAACTCCCCTGGTATATCATAAAACGCAGTTGACCTTTGTTGCTTAACGAGGAGATCATGTTAACTGAAGATCGCCTGACTACAAGCCTTCCCCCTTGCCCAGGGTTTTGTAAATTCTGTTGTCCAGTTTGATGTCGTCACGTCGATGTTCCGGCAACGGCCAGTATTGGGTGAACGGCGAATCCTGGCGTGCCTCTTTCATGATTTCATTTATTCTGTTGACAACGTCTGGATGGTCCCCGGCGACATTATTCTTTTCCCCGATGTCCTTTGGCATGTCATAGAGTTCGATGGGCTCTTTTGTTCCGCCAAAACGAATACCCTTCCACGGGCCCATTCTGACGGCCTGCTGTTTGCCATGCTGATATTCCCAATACAGGTATTCCCGGGGGGGTTGCTGGCCTGGCTGGTCCAGTAAGGTGGCCGTGACAGAGATGCCGTCGGCATGCTTCGGGGCCTCGGTACCGGCAAGGTCTGCAAAGGTGGTCATCAGGTCCCATGCCGCCCATGGCAGCTCAGAGGTTTGGTCTGCCTTGATCTTCCCGGGCCATCGCACGATCATCGGGACGCGAATACCCCCTTCGTATAAAAATCTCTTCTTGCCGCGCAACGGGCCGGTGGCGTGGAATCGATCGGTGTATTTGTAATAGCTGTTTTCGTCGCCATTGTCGCTGGTAAAGAAGATGACGGTGTTTTCGTCGAGCCCCTGTTCCTTCAGCAGGTCGATGATCTGCCCGACATGATCGTCAAACCGCGTCATCATGGCGGCATACAGTTTTTCCAGGTGGGTCCATGGCCGATCCGCATAGGGCCCTATATCCGGAACCTGTATCTCATCGCCATCGCGCGGGGCCCGGCCGTGGGGCACCTGTGATGGGAAATATAAAAAGAACGGTTCCTCCCGATCTTCTCGTATGAACTTTGAGATTTCCGTCATGAACACATCTGCCGAATACACGCCTTTATCACCGACAATGCCCGGGCGGCGAACCTCCTGAGGCTTGTTGGCCTCATAGGTTATCTTTTTGTCATTTTTCCATAATTCGGTGGGGTAATACTGGAACGCGGCCCCTGTCCCGCGAAAGCCCATCCAGGTATCCCAGCCATGCTCGGTCATCTTGCCGGCGGCCATTGGAATCCCCGCTTCCAGTTTGCCGAACTGACCGGTCCTGTAGCCTGCGTCCTTAAGCACGCGTCCCAGAGTCTTGACCTTCGGAGGCCAGGCCCAATTGGGGAAATCACTCATATATCCACCGCCGTTTTCAAGATTTATATCAACATGCGGCGGGTAATTGTCGCGGATCGGCGCATGGCCCGGATGCATGCCGGTGATCAGACTGCAGCGAGAAGGCACACACACCGTGTGCGCTGAGTAAAAATCAGTGAAACGCATCCCCTCTTTTGCCATTTGATCGATCCGAGGGGTCTGAATAAGCTTCTGCCCATAACACCCCAGCCCCCCATAGCCGAGATCATCGGCCATGATCAGGATAATGTTCGGCCTGGCGGGCATGGAGCCTTCAGGCCGACCGGCCTTGATGCTGGAACAGCCCGACCCGATCGCCATCGAAAAAGATGCAACCCCAAGCGTCTTCATGAAATCACGTCGATTTTGTTTTTCAAGCATACTTGCGACCTTTCATTTTATATAAATCAGGAACGGTGGGCTATTGAAGATATTCATAAGCCTATTTAAACACAACAACCTGTTCCTATCTTTTTTTTCTAATGTTAACTTTATACGCCTTACATCGAAATACTGGCCGGTGAATGGCAACAGGTGGCCTGGCGAGGTCGAATCGACATCGGCATCAAGCCGTTGCCGAAGGGATTGTAAGCGTGGGCTTCTATTACCGCGACATCCTGCACGATGGCTGTCATAACCCGGGAGCCGCGTTTGGGTGCGGCTGAGCGGATGACCTCGTCGAGATAGATGTCACGACTTACATCGACTGTACGACAGACGAATCGCAGGCGGAGGTACTGACCCGAGTCGCTCCTGAGGTTCTACTGGGGGCAGAGGTAGATTTCCATGTAAGCGCTCACGTTTTTTTACCCCTCATCCCGCTTGCCGGTTAGCGACCCCAAGTGGGATGAGGGGGGAGTCACAGGTCTCTCTCGACCCAGGGCGTCACTCGCTGCGTTCGTTTGGGCTGGGCTAAGTTGCCATGGCCCCTCAGGCACTGATTGAAAACCGCCTTCGGCGGATACTATTTTATCCTGGCGCGAACGCTCACCTTTCCATTCGATCTGTGCCTTGGTGCCCCCTGTCATTCCTCATATTTTTCCTGTGGGAAGTACCCCTCTCTTGGCATAGGTCAAGTCAGGATTGTCGGGCTGGTTGGCGTTCTGCCATCCCCCTTCAAAGGGATTACTAAAGTATTCCCTGGATTGTTTGTTCCACTTGTGCATTTCGGCATGGCCATCGGCAAAGCCCAGCGTCGAAGAATCGTTATGCCACAACGCCATGGGGTCTGTCCAACTCCAGGCGGTCGGATTCCCGTTGAGCACCCAGCTGCCCATGTTGTATCCCCGGTCGTCGGAATCTTCGACAAAAACAAACTTGCTCGAAGGCGACTTGATGGTGCCGAGCTTGTTGACGATTTCACCGATTTTCCAGTCATCGCCCTGCCCGTTCCAGTAACTACTGCCATAGTGCCCATTCACCTGCCAG
>JAIPFO010000105.1 GCA_021736565.1 Phycisphaerae bacterium
ATGGCAGCTGTATCCCATGGGACGATAAGGTCTCGGTCAGTATAAATGTAACCGCCGATCCCGCCGCCGCTAAAATGAATCAGGAAGAATTGTTCGCCGGTAAAAATATCGCATTAGTGTTTAGTGGTCCAGGTGTCGATTCTGGCAATGGTAGTAATGATCCTATCGAACAAAAATCCACCATTGTACTGCCCGACTATGACGTTCAGGAAGTCTCCGGCAAATCGGCCACCACCAGCGCATGGGTTAATCTTCTCATGGCGCTTATCGCCGGAATGCTGCTGAACCTCATGCCCTGCGTGCTGCCGGTCATTCCCCTGAAAGTATTGAGCCTGCTGCAGCAGGGGCAGGCCGCCCGCGAAAGTGGCGATAAATACAAAGCCGTTAAACTCTCCCTGGTATTCAGTGCCGGGATACTGATCGTCTTTGTCGCCCTGGCGATCATCATGTCCGGCTTCCAGATGCTCTACGGCCAGCAATTCCAGAGCAGCGGTTTCAAGTTCGTTATGCTGATGATCATCTTCACGCTGGGCCTTTCGATGCTCGGGTTGTTTGAGGTGGTTCTGCCCGGCCGGATGACTAATATCAATATCGTCAAGCAGGGTTATATCGGGGCGTTAGGCATGGGGGTTCTGGCCACCCTGCTCGCTACGCCCTGCAGTGCACCCCTGTTGGGCCCGGTTCTGGCCTGGTCGTTGAATCAACCTACTGTGATAACGGTTGCCGTGTTCATCGTTGTCGGTATCGGCATGTCGCTGCCTTATCTCCTGCTCACGGCGTTTCCAAAAATGCTCGACCGACTGCCCAAACCGGGTATGTGGATGATCCGCCTGAAGGAAGGGCTGGGCTTTGTCATGCTGGCGGTGGCGGGCTACCTGGTGTTTCTCTTTCCACCCGAGTGGCATTGGCCGTTGGTGGGTTTTTGTATCGTCCTGGCGTTTGCCCTGTGGCTCGCCATGAAAGTGGTCAACGCCGCCAGCCCCGTCGGCAAGCGGGGTATTGTTCGGATCGTCGCGATGGTGCTCGTGGCTGGGGCAGGGTGGTATGTTTTGGACGCCACCAAACCGAAAGAACATACTGAATTTTCGCTCGCCCGATTTGTGGCTTTGCAGAATGAAGGTAAAAACATCATGGTCGAGTTTACCGCCGACTGGTGCCCGAACTGCAAGTACGTTGAAAAAACTGTTTTGAAGTCCAAGGAATTTCAAGATAGACTTCTCAAAAATGACATCATATTTATGGTCGCCGACTGGACGCAGAAAGAACCTCAGATCACCCAGCTGCTCAACAAACTCGGCTCCAAAAGCATCCCATTCGCCGCGGTCTTCGACGGAGACGAACCCACAAAACCCGTGGCCCTCCGAGATATATATACCTTAGAAACCGCACTGAAAGCGCTGGATTCAGTGAAAGAATGAGATGCAATCTAAAAAATAACTTTTGACATGAGAGCCCTGAAAAAAATCATAAAATAGGATGTATAAAGTGCGAAAGTGCACTGTGAGAAAAAAACGGGGCTTTGATGAACCGGGAACACGAAACGAAAATAGACACTGTACGAAGGAAACCATGAAATGAAAATATATGTAATGACTACCGTTTTGTTGATCACATTGATCATAACGACTTTTGGTGTGAAAGCAGGAAAAGCCAATCCAGAGGAAAAAAAGGGAGCGTCGATAGAAAAACAAGCTGTCACGCATCGTTTTGCCGATGTGATCTATGCGCGCAAACATGGTGTGGCCCTGACCATGGATGTCATCACGCCGGCCAGGCAGAACGGTGCCGCGGTGATCTGGGTGATTAGCGGCGGTTTTTATTCGAACCACGCAGAGTGCGAAGGTCCGGGATTTATTAGTCAAATGAAAATTCTTCTGGATCGGGGCTATACCATTTTCGCGGTCGTTCACGGATGTGTCCCCAGGTACACGATTCCGGAATATTACTCCGATATACGCCGGGCGATACGTTTTATCCGTCATAACGCCAGCTCCTACGGTATTGATCCAGAAAGGATCGGCATCTCGGGCGCGTCGGCGGGTGGCATTATTTCATTGATGATGGGCTCAACGGCGATGGCCGGTGACCCAAATGCCAACGATCCGGTCGAGCGGGAATCGACGCGGATCCAGGCGGTCGGATGTTTCTATCCCGCCAGTAATTTGTACCGTTTCAATGATACCGGCGAGAGTGCTATCCCTGTAGCCACCAGGCACAACCATCTGGCTGCATATAAATTCTGCGACTTTGACCCGAAAGACAATGTCTATGTCCCGATTACCGATAAAAAACGAATTCATGAACTCCTGGTGGCCTATTCGCCGATAACGCATGTCACGGCCGATGATGCCCCGACGCTGATTGTTTATGGCGATAAAGATGCACTGGTTCCCATGTTTCAGGTATCAAAAATGATAGACAAGCTCAAGGAGAATGGGGTCCCGGCAAAGCTGGTCATCGCAAAGGGGAAAGGCCACAGCTGGAATGATATGTGGACCAACGAGATGAAATATATTGCCGACTGGTTCGATATTCATCTGGCAAAAAAAACGGTTGCTAAGAGAAAAGGGTAAAATAGCTCAGGCTTGCTCAACATGCCAAAGAGGAATGTAAAAGGGACGATACATGAATCAACTCGCAGTACAAACAAGGAATAACTATGACGACAGGTAATCGAACCCGAATCGCATTAAACCATCGAATACGATTTTCAGTGGTCGTGGCACTTGCAATTCTGGCCAGTGTTGCGATGGCCGTTGAGAGGCCGGGTGATCAGGGGCTAGTTGGCCTTTGGAGGTTTGACGGGAATTGTAATGATCACGCTGGTGCGGTTGAGGATCATTTCAGTTCTGTCGGGCCGGTTGCCCGATATGTTACGGCCGATCAATTGCCCGCAACCTCCGGCAAGGCGATTGCATTGGGTGTCCATTCGGCGGATACCAATTATCTCACGACCCCACTTTCGACCGATCTCAAGCTCGGGGCCAGCTACACGATCGAGATGTGGATACATCCCACACAGCTTGGCGATTGGAATCGGCTCGTCCTCAATTGGGACACGCCGCCTAAATACGCCTATCATCTGGGTATCCATAACGGCCAGCTTAGTTTGTACCACGGGCAGGCCAATGGCCAGTATAAATTTGCAGAAGGGGGCCGCGTTGTTACCGGCCAGTGGCAGCACATAGCGGCGGTTGCCGCCAGGGATCAAACGGATCCGGCCAAAAGTCAACTTCGCGTATATCTCAATGGCAAACAGACGGCCGCCGCGACCTTTGACGGTACGATCGGCGCTTATGCCGATCTCGTTAGCATTGGGGCCTTCTCTGGAAATCTATTTCATGGCTATCTCGATGATCTGGCAATATGGAACAGGCCGCTCAACGAAAACGAAATACGAGAGCATTACAATCAGCGTGCCGGGATAATCGCCCCGTTAGTGCAGTCCCGGCTAAAGCAGCAAGCCGATCAGAGAAAAAAACAGCTGGCCAGCTTTGATGTCGCTGCCCTGGGAGAAATTGTCTTTGCCGAACGTCATCCCGGGCGAGATCCTCAACGGCATTACTACGCGGATTTTGGCTATGCCTGTACCAATGAAAATGAATGGCTGCACGGGGCCGATGGCGCTCGGCTGTGCCGGCTTGATCCGGTTTCCGGCAAACTCAGGGTACTGCTGGAAGATCAACGCGGAGGCATCCGCGACCCCCAGGTCAGTTATGACGCCAGGCGGATCCTGTTTTCATACCGCAAAGGCGGTACACACCACTACAACCTCTACGAAATCAATGTCGACGGAACGGGTTTAAGGCAGATCACCCACGGTCTCTGGGACGATATAGAACCCTGTTATCTGCCCGACGGCGGGATTGCGTTTTGCTCCTCTCGCTGTAAACGTTACGTGTTGTGTTGGATTGCGCCGGTTGCGATTCTCTTTCGCTGCAACCCCGATGGCTCAGACATTCAGATGCTCTCCTCGGGGGCTGTCAGCGAAAATACACCAAGTATTCTGCCCGATGGGCGTATCCTCTATACCCGATGGGAATATGTCAATCGCGATGCCATCTCGTTTCATCACCTGTGGACGATGAACCCGGATGGGACCGAACAGCAGGTTTATTATGGCAATCAGACCCCCGGCGAAGTGTTTATCGACGCCAAACCCATTGAAAAAACAGGTCAAGTCGTGTTTATTGATTCGGGGTATCACGGGTCCCATGAACATGCCGGCAAGGTCATGGTTGTTTCAGACGCTGATGGACCCAATTCAACTAAACAATTAAAGGGCATCTCGCCAAGCAGGCAATGGGACTATCGCGATCCTTTCCCGGTCTCGCCGCATTCATTTCTCCTGGCCCAAAAAAATACAATTTTGATCATGAATGATTCCGGCCAAACAATGCCGCTCTATACCGGGCCACAGATGGTTCATGAACCGCGATTACTGAAGCCCAGAGAGCCTGAGTGCACTGTCCCCTCGCAGGTGGATAGAACGATGGCTTCGGCAACGTTATATGTGAAGGATGTTTACCAGGGACGGAACATGCAGGGGGTCAAACGGGGCAGTATAAAAAAGCTTCTGGTTCTCGAACAATTGCCGAAACCTGTGAACTACCATGGGGGCGGCACAACACCCCTCGCTCACGGCGGAACGTGGACACTCAAACGCATCCTGGGGACCGTGCCGGTCGCCGAGGATGGCTCGGCCTATTTTGAAGTGCCCCCGGCACGCAGCCTCTACCTGGTATTGCTGGATGGCCAAGAGAGGTCAGTGAAGCAAATGCGCAGTTTTGTAACTTTGCGGCCCGGTGAACAAAGGGGGTGTGTCGGGTGCCACGAAAACCGGACACAATCTCCGCCATCGCGGCAGAGACCGATGGCGTTACTTCATAAGCCTCACTCAATAAAACCTGTCGAAGGGGTGCCCGAAATATTCGATTTCCCACGCGATATTCAGCCGATCCTCCAGAGGCATTGCGTATCATGCCACAATGCCGAGAAACGTGACGGGGGGATTGTGTTAACCGGCAACCGGTCAACGACCTATTCACTTGCCTATTACAACCTGATGTTACATCGCCAGATGACAGACGGTGCCGGATATGGCTGGGAAGGGGTTAAGAATGTTGATGGCCGACCGATTGGCAATGATACCCCCTATACCATGCACAGTTATGCGTCCCCTCTGATGGACAAGATCGAGCCGGGCCATCACGATGTCAAACTCAGTGCTATTGAGAAGAAACGGATCCGGCTGTGGATCGATACATCGTCACCCTATGCCGGCACCTATGCCGCCTACGGCACCGGCCAGATCGGCGGCTGGTGGCGAAGCAACCAACCCATTCGAGAAATGGCCGATAAATGGCCGACAACGCCACCGGCCAGGACATCCATCAACAGCAGGTGCGAGCCCTGTCATGGTAAAATGTTGCCCCGATTTGTTACCGACCAGGTTCCAGTAGACCAATACGGCGACCTGGAAGGCTGGCAGCGACCGACGAGCCGGTTCTCACGTCACACGGTCTTTGATCTTACCCAGCCGGAAAAATCACTGATTTTAATGGCACCCCTTGACCGAAAAGCCGGTGGCTATGCCGTCGGGACGCCGAAACCTGAAAAACCCATCACCGAAAATCGCAGCAAGCCGCCCCGGCCGATCTCCCATCCGGTTATTTTTGCCTCGACAGAGGACCCCGACTACCAGAATATCCTCGCCCACGTGCGCGCGGCACAGGAAAGATTGAACCAGATCAAACGGTTTGACATGACGGGATTCAAGCCGCGTCTTGAATATGTACGCGAGATGAAACGCTATGGCCTGCTGGAAAGATCATTCGATCCGGCCACTGACCCGATAGACGTTTACGCCCTCGAGCAGAACTATTTCAAACTGTTCTGGCATCAGCCGACGGCATTAATTGAATCGGAAAATAATTAATATATCTCGATCTGGGCGATAAAGATACGTCATTGAGATGGCGTGCCATACTGCGTTATAGCAGAAGCGTCTTCCATGGAAAAGCTCAGTTAAATATTTTTTTGGAAAGGAATTGTTATGCTGCGATATGAATATTTTATTGTTATTGTTGTTCTACTGTTAGGTCTCCCTGCGGCCTCAGGTGGTATCGATCGCGTCTCATTTACCGATGTCCATATCTCTGATGACTTCTGGTCCGGCCGCATTGAAACCAATCGAACGGTGACAATACCTTTTGATTTTCAGAAGTGCGAAGAAACCGGGCGTATCAGCAATTTTGCCAAGGCCGGCGGGCTCATCGAGGGCGATTTTGAGGGAATCTATTTCAATGATTCGGATCTCTACAAAATAATCGAAGGCGCGGCCTACTCACTGGCGAGCCATCCGGATCCTCAACTCGAGGCCTATGTCGATTCGGTGATCGACAAGATTGCCGCGGCCCAATGGTCCGATGGCTATCTTTATACGTTTTACAGCCTGCCCAAACACCAGCCCGAAAAACGGTGGACCGATTTGCAGAACATGCATGAACTTTATTGCGCCGGCCATTTTTTCGAAGGGGCTGTCGCCTATTATGAAGCGACCGGGAAGCGGAAAATTCTGGATATCGCCATTCGGCTGGCCGATCACATTGACGGTGTATTTGGCGAAGGAAAAAAAATGGGCGTGCCCGGCCACCAGGAGATAGAGATCGGACTGGTCCGGCTCTATCAGGCCACCGGCCAGAAGCGATACCTGACCCTCGCCCGGTTCTTCCTCGATAGGCGGGGCGACAGCGCCAGCCGAAAAATATTTGGCCCTTATTGTCAGGATCATCAAAAGGTTATCGACCAGGAGGAGGCAGTGGGCCACGCCGTGCGAGCCGGGTATCTCTATTCCGGCATGGCCGATGTGGCGACCATGACCGGCGATAAGGATTATGTCAACGCGATTAAAAAGATCTGGCGAAATGTTGTCGAAAAGAAAATCTATCTGACCGGGGGGGTCGGTGCCCGCCATGGCGGCGAGGCCTATGGCGATAATTATGAACTGCCCAACCTGACCGCTTATAATGAAACCTGCGCGGCCGTCGCCAACGCGATGTGGAACCATCGACTCTTTCTGCTGGAAGGGGACAGTCAATATATCGATGTCCTGGAACGCGTACTCTACAACGGCTTCCTTTCGGGCGTCTCGCTTAGCGGCGACAGTTTCTTTTATCCAAACCCGCTGGCGAGTGTTGGCAACTATCAAAGAAGCCCCTGGTTTGGCTGTTCCTGCTGTCCGTCAAATGTAGTCCGCTTTGTCCCTTCGATCGCCAATTATATTTATGCCAAAGCTGATCAACGCGTTTATGTGAATCTGTATGTGACCAGCGACGCCGAGATCCAAATGAAGGACGAAGTCATGAAAATATCCCAGGCGGGTAAGTACCCCTGGAACGGCAGCGTCAGAGTCACCGTCAAAAAGGCCATGAACGAGCCGATAGAAATGTGCCTGAGACTGCCGGGCTGGGCGCGAGGTCAGTGCATGCCGGGCGACCTTTACCGCTACACCGGACAGCCCGCCGGTAAGATTATTGTCAGGCTTAACGGCAAGCCCATCACGTATGAAACCGAAAAGGGATATGCCGTCATCAAGAGAAAATGGAAAGATTCAGATTTCATCGAGCTCGAATTGCCCATGCCCATCAGGCGGGTTGTTGCCAACCCGAAGGTCAAAGATGATCGGGGCCGGGTCGCCTTTGAGCGTGGCCCGATCGTCTACTGCCTTGAAGCGGCCGACAATCCCTCAGGCATCTCCAATCTTGTCTTTGGCCCCGATGTGAAGATCACCCCGGTTCACCGGGCCGATATGTTTGACGGGGTCACGGTGCTCCAAGGCGTGGCAAAGTCGCTCAAAACCGAAGCCGATGATCGTCAGGTTTTAACCGACCAGCCTGTCCTGGCCATTCCTTATTATGCCTGGGCCCATCGGGGGGCCGGTGAAATGGCGGTCTGGCTGGCCAAAGATAAAGAAACCGCCGTGCCCCTGAAAAAACCCACCATAGCCTCACAAAGCAAAGTGACCGCGTCCCATTTCTGGACTCAGGACACCGGCGAAGCCCTGAACGACCAGATGGATCCGAAAAATTCCGGTGATCATGATGTCCCCAGATTTACCTGGTGGGACCACAAGGGAACCAATGAATGGGTCCAGTATGACTTTACCAAAGAGACTGCGGTCAGCCAGGTGGCCGTCTACTGGTTTGATGATACCGGCCGCGGTCAATGCAGGGCCCCCCATGATTGGCATCTGCTTTATCGGAACAAGAACGGCCAATGGACGCCGGTGAAAAACAGCGGTGACTATGGCCTGGCCTTGAATAAGTTTAACGAAGTCTCCTTTGAGGAAGTCACCACCAGCGCATTACGACTGGAAGTCAAACTCAAAGATAATTTCTCAAGCGGCCTGCTCGAATGGAAAGTGGATTAACATGTGTGTGTAATGCCCTGGACTGCGAGGTGCCCTAAATCCTTGTGAAGAAGGGTTTAACGTGATATATGCGAAAAAACATACTTCTCGGATAGAACCGCGTAATTCAGTAAGGCAAACAGGATGGTACGCTAAAAAACAACCGCCATTGCCCCTTTAACCGGTCAAAAAGAAGGGAGCGGCACTTCCAGCTTCCATAAAACGTGCTTTGGAAAATAGTCTTGATATTTCAAGATCAATAGTGTATAATACTGTAAATGCCGGGGGGTATTAGTAAAGGCGAAGCATGAAAATTTTATGCTTTGGCGTAGCAAAGGTGCCGATAAGGTATACCGGTAAAAAGGATGCCTGGCAAAGCGGTCGCTCAACAAGCGTTTGCTGAGCATAAGAATAAAAAAAGCGTCTAGGAGAGAGCATGAGCAGAGGAAATTAACCCGTTTGTAGCGTTCACTGAGATAATATCGTTTTATCAAAAAGGACGAATATGTCCGATAAGTAGCGTGGCGGCAAAAGACCCATGCATTAAGCAATATAAATCAGAAAATGCTGCATTCAAACAGAAGCGTAAAATCAGTCCCCCGCATTTTTCACACCCGCATACATACTGAACCTGGCCGTTGACCACCGGTTTTATGGGTGAATGTCATCCGGTGCCGCAATGGCCACTGGTTGCATTCTAAGAGAGCCCGAAAACGGCATGGGGACATGGGCGTCGTAACTTCATCAGGTGCAAACAGTTTGCCACCGTGTGGCTTGCGACTTTGACGGGTGACCCGTTTTATGCGACCTGGGAAGTTTGGGGAATTGAAAACCAGCCAAAAGCGGAGGGTGAAATGAAATCCGGGAAGTCATATTCAAAAACCGCTCATGCGCCTCCCTGCGAGCTTCAAGCCTTGCCGTCCCTGCCCATAGAACAAATATCGGACGGAAAAGATATTTTTCGTGAATATAGCGTCAATACGATCAACGCTCACTCAAAATTAGTAGTCCATCAGGAGGTCTGACCGGCAATGTGGCCGGGCCAATATAATAATGTCTTGTGGAAAAGATCATCAGAGGTATGAACCCAATGGATAAAAAACATTCCGGTATCACATTCAATTTTTTTCCTCAACGACCTTTACGATGGAGCATGACCCAAAAGAAAGAGATCTCGACTTTTACATATAAATTCTGTTAAGTCAAAGGCCCAAACCCGGCTGCGTCGGGATAGCGGGGCAGAAATAGACAGCAATAAGCGCGGCAGTGTTGCCTGGCTTAGGTGTAAATATCCTAGGGGAAACCCTGTAAATTAAGGAATTGTTGCAATGAATGAAACGAAAAAAAATATTAGATTAATGTTATTGTTAGGGATGGGCGCCTTTGTGGCATTCAGCTCAACCGTGATGGCCACCTCTGATATTTTCAGCGTCAATTTTTATGCCTATGGGGGGTTGACCCCCGCGGACCATGAGGCTGTAACCTTAGAAGCCGGTGAATCGGCCGGTTTCGGCTCCTGGAATACATTGGGCTGGAATAATATCGAGGTGCCATGGGCCCCGACATCGCCCCAGGCCCCCCAACCGATAACCAGCTTTCGAGGGGCGATCGCCACATTCACTCTCAATGACTCCCGCAATGGCGGCCCTTACGGTTGGAA